>CANGMW010000081.1 GCA_947454695.1 Comamonadaceae bacterium
CCAAACCAAATGTAGGCGTACTCTTTACGAAGAATAAAAAATGCGGAGATCGAGACGAGACCGAACACCAGACAGACCCAAATCATGCCAATCGGCAAATCAACCCGCAGCCATTCTTTGGGACGGTACAGCCGGTCGTAAATGCCTGACACATCGCCATAGGTGATAGCGGCGAGCCCATTTTTTTGATGGTGGCTGGCGTAAATTTCAAACGCCAGGGTGTTGTCGCCCGATTTCAAAATGCCTGGACTGACCTCAAAGAGCTGGGGCTTATTGATGCACCGAACCGCCTCCAGGCGTCCCGGCAAGCAACTACCAACAAATTGGTCATTGATGTACAGATTGCCCGAGACGCTCATTTTGGGTACATAAAAACCCAGTGCGCTTAGAGGAACTTCTTTCAAGGAAAACGTCGATCGATAAACCACCCGACTGCCCTCGGGCGCAAAATCGATGGTTTCCAAACTATGGGGCAGGGTGACATGGCGTGTTCCCGCCGAACTGGTCAAGTCAGCCTCTTTGATAAGGACATCAGCGCCCGAGGTTGCCCAGGCTGCGCTGACTGCGAAGATAAACAGCAAGGTCAGGCAGAACAAGGCATGCAAGCCCTGTGCGCGAAGTGTCCATAAGCGGTGCGCGAAGCGGTCAAAAATACGCATGGTCATGCCTGCATGGTAGCGCGTCGATCAGGCCTCCTACGGCCCTGTGAGCTATGCCGGATGGCTTCTTGCTTGACCAGCACCACTTCACGCGGGTCCTTCGTCGATTTTCAACAAGAAAAAAGGGCGTGTCTGCCGACGCGCCCTTTCAACTTATCAAGCACTTGCAGTTAGTCACTCATCGTCGAGCCCGGCAGGAAGGGCAGATCGCGCACACGGGTTTTGGTGAGCTTGAACCAGGCATTGGCCAAGGCCGGCGCAAAGGTCGGCACGCCCAACTCACCCACACCGCCGACCGACACTGATCGGTCTAAGGGGCTCGAAATGATGGAGACCTTCACATCGGGGGCTTCATTCAACACCGTCATACGGTTCACATTGAAATTGGCCGCTTGGGCCACGCCACTGGTGAAGGTTTGCTGACCGTACAGGGCCGAGTTCATGCCATGGATCACGCCCCCAATGAGCTGGGCCTCGACCTGATCGGGATTGACGCAAATGCCGCAATCGATGGCGATCCAGACGCGGGTGACGACCGGGCCTTTGGTGCCCTTCTTGACTTCCACCACTTGGGCGCTGATGCTGTTGAAGGCCGCACCAATCGCAATGCCTTTGGCGGTGCCGCTCGGGCCGGCGGTTCCCCAGGCGGCGGCCGTGGCCACCGTTTGCAGCACATTCCTCCAGCGCGAATCGGTGAGCAAATTGAGACGGTATTGGTACGGGTCCACCCCGGCGGCGGCCGCAGCTTCGTCAATGGCCGATTCCACCGCAAAGGTGTTGATGGACGCGCCCACCGAGCGCCAAAAACCGATCGGGATGGGCGAACCGTGCAAAGCGTATTCGGTCGTGCGTGCGCCGAAGTTGTAGGGCAGCGCTTGGGAGGCTTCGTAACCCTGACTGTCGCCGGTGGCCGGTAAGGTCAGCCCACGCTGCGCGAGCAGGGACGGCGAGACATTGCGGTAAATCCAGCCGTTGACAGCAGAGCCCGCCCCCAAGCCCGCTTGCACGCGCACAGCGGCCATCGGACGGTAGACGTCGTGCGTGAAGTCCTGCTCGCGCGGCCACATCAGCTTGACGGGACGGTTGATGGCCATCGCCACCTGAATCGCCTGGCTGATGAAGTCCATCTCGATTTTTCGACCCAGGCCGCCACCCAGGAAGGTGGTGTTCACGGTGATTTTGTCGGTGGTCAGGCCCGTCAAGGTGGCGGCCAGACTCAAGGCCGTCTTAGCGGCTTGGGTGGGTGCCCAGATTTCACACGACACGCCGGCCACATAGTTCACGGTGCAGTTGAGCACCTCCATGCAGGCATGGGCCACATAGGGCAAGGTGTAGGTGACATCAAGCTTTTTGGACGAGGCGGTGATGGCCGCTGCGGGCGTGCCGCTGGTCTCCACGGTGTAGACGGTGCCCGTCACATTGGTGCCGGTGTTGGTGTAAGCCGTGCCGCCCGTCAACAAGGTTTTGGCGTCGGCCTTGAACTGGGTGGTGCTGAGCTTGCTGGCCGTGGCCGGAAGGGTCCAGGTCGGCTTCAGCCCATTGGCCAAGCGCATGGCGTCCCAGGTGGTGGTGGCCACAACGGCCAAGGCGTTGACGTTACCGACCGCGTCCAGGCCACGACCCAGCCCGGTGACCACACTGGTGGGCACAACGGCAATAGCGCCCGATGGCTTTGCCGGGGTGGTTTTGAGCACGCCGCCGAACGTGGGGCAGTGCTTGATGACGGCATACACCATATTAGGGATGCGCACATCAATGCCGTAGACCGCACTGCCATCGACTTTGAGCGGAATGTCCTGGCGCTTGACGGCCTTGCCGATGTATTGCAGCGAGCCTGTGGCCACCAGCGGCACGCCGGTGGGCACAGACAGCGTTGCGGCCACGGCCGCCAATTGACCATAGGTGCGGCTTTGGCTGTTGCTGGTGTTGCGAACGACGCCATCGACGACCACATAGTTGCTTCGGTTGCTGTCACCCATATCCAGCATGGCGGCAGAAATCAGCATTTCGCGCGCGGCAGCACCTGCGTCACGGGTTTTCCAGAAATAGTTTTTGATCATGCCGCTGCCCGCGGTGGTGATCGATGCGCCCAAGGGCGCGGGCGAAGCCAGCGAGGGTTTGCCGGTGACCACCTGCACGCGGGCCGGGTCCACCATCAACTCTTCGCACAAGGCAATCGCCAAACTTTGCGCGGAGCCCTGGCCCATGTCGGCAGTACCGACCGACAAAGTGATGCTGTTGTCCGCACCCACATCGAGCCACAGGTTGACTTTGGCGCGGCTGACCGCACTGTGCGCCTCTTGGGGGCTCAGGCCAAAGCCAAGCATCAATCCACCAGCGACTGTGGCTGAAGATGCCAAAAAGTGGCGGCGGTTAAGTTTGCTGAGCGGCTCTTGCGAGTCCGTGGTCGTATTCATCATGGTGCTGTGGGTGTTGTCTGTGGTGGTGTTCATGGTTGTGTTCCTCACAGGCCGAGTACGGCTTTTTTCATGCGCTGGTAGGTACCACAGACACAAATATTTTTGATCTCATTGGCAATCGACGCGCCATGGGTGCCGGAATTCATGGCACCGGCGACTTTCATCAGTACCCCCGACTGGCAATAGCCGCACTGCGGCACCTGGTTGTTGATCCAGGCCACCTGCGCCGGATGGCTCTTGTCTGAAGACAGCCCCTCTACGGTGGTGATGTTTTTGCTGGCGGCTTCGGACACGCTCATGTCACACGACTTTTCGGCTTGTCCATTCACCAGCACGGTGCAGGCGCCACAAATTTCAATGCCGCACCCGTATTTGGTACCGGTCAGTCCGATGACATCGCGCAAAACCCAGAGCAAAGGCATGTCCGCGCTGGAGACCGTGACGTTGTAAACCTTGTTGTTCACGTTCAAGTTGTAACTGGGCATGGGGTACTCCTAGGTTCAAAAATTCGGCACAAAAAGTGTCATCAAGCACTTTTATTAAACACTGTATTTATTAAGATTAGATTAAGTATCAAATGTCTAAACGTAACTATATGTAGTTGCGTTATTGCCAGCGTTCGCGACAATAAGCGCCTATCTCGGCGTATTTTGGCGCTATTTGCAGAAAATTAATTGACTCATGTCAAACGAATGCGAGCATTTAGTTACAAATCTGGGTTGTTTCCCCTGGCTACTCAAAGGGCTGCCAGGGAAAAAAACCATGGGTGGCGGTCTTCACATTCAGCTTCGTGACTAAGCGGCCGCCACGGGCAGTAAGCCCAAATTGCTTCAAACCGCCAAGCAACAAGTGCTTCAGAAAATTGGCAGGGGGCGCAGCCTCACAAGATTAAGGGCAGGGACAAGGGCCAGAATGCGCCACCGCTAACGGCATTGCGCCGGATTGAGAGACTCAGCAACGCATCAAGCGCAAAAGACCCGCTCGATCAATCGGTCGATGATGTCGTTCCAGAGTTCGGGCGGCAGCGGATCGGCGGTCACGTCGTCCACGATTTTTCCCAGGGTATAGGCCTGGATCAAGACGGCGCCGGTTCGGGCATCAAAGCTCGTGCTCATCCACCCTTTGTTCTGAGCATCAACGAAAAGCGCGGTCAATGCACTGGTTAACCGCGACTGCTCCACCGACAAGGCTTGTCGAATTCGGTCGCTGCGCTCTGACATGGCAATGATGCGCGCACGTTTAAAGCGGGTAGCCCGTTGCTGAGGATGCTGGGTGGCACGCGTGGCTTTTTTTAGAATCTCCAGCATGTCGTCTTTTGTTTTGGCACCTTCCAGCAAGGGCTTGATGGTGACGATGGTTTGGTCAACGCTCACCGTGAAGCTGCGAACCAGAGACTCTTCCAGCAAAATCGGGAAGTCTTCAAAATGGTGATAGAGCGAGCCCTTTGAAACACCGGAATGTTTGAGCACCATGTCCACTGTGATGGTTTCCAGGGACTGGCTCTCTAACAACTCAAGCACAGCACTGATCAATTTTTTTTTGGTTGGATGCGACATAATTTTTGAGGGCTTTGGACCCTTCGCCTCTGCCAGGGTGGCTTTGCTGACGCCATTAGACACCAATTGGCAAAATTGGCCTTGAAGCCGGCTGCCGCATGGTCAGTGTCTGGTATTCTCATTTTCATAAAGCAGTCTTTCGCACCCTTTTCAATAGACCCACGGAGAACATATGCAAACCATTTCGAAGCGCCTGCTTTTAGGGCTCATAGGTCTGTTCCTCGCAGGGCACGCAGTTGCTCAAAATTTCCCTTCTAAGACAGTCTCGTTGTTAGTACCCTACCCTGCAGGCGGTGTTTCGGATGTGATTGCGCGCACGATCAACACCGCCTTGGCCAAGCAATTGGGGCAAGCCGTGGTGGTTGAAAATTTAGGTGGCGCCAGCGGTGCCATTGCCGCGCAAAAGTTGTTGAACGCCCCAGCCGATGGTCATCTGATTTTTCAGGGATCCCCCAACGAATTGATCCTGGCGCCTCTGGCCATGTCGGCCATCAAGTTCAAGAGCGAGGACTTCCGGCTGGTGCAGATGATCACCATCAATCAAATGGTGATGTTTGCCCGCAAAGACCTGCCCGTGAGCAATGGCGACGAATTGGTCGCCTTTGCAAGCAAGGCGGCCAAGGACGGCAAACCACTCACGTATGCCAGCGTGGGGCCCGGGTCGCTCTACCACTTGCTGGGCGAACACCTCTCCAACACCACCCGAATTCCAATGACGCATGTGCCCTACAAAGGCGGAGCGCCGGCTCTGCAGGACTTGATGGCAGGCCTCGTCGACATCTTCATCACCCCGTATGGCAAGTCATATGTGGAGTTGGTAGCCCAAGGGCGCATCAAAGCAGTGGCGGCTTTGTCGGCCGATCGTCAGGAGTCCTTTAAATCCGTACCCACCCTGAACGAAAGCAAAGCCCTCAAAGGTTTTGTGTTCGACACGTGGTCAGGCTATTTTGTACACAAGGACACGCCCGAACCCGTAGTGCAAGCCCTGAACAAAGCGCTGGGCGAAGTGGCCAACGACCATGCTGTTCGCACGGCTTTAGAAGCGCAAAGCATGGTGGTACCAAGAGCGCAAAGCTTGAGCGCACTGAACAAAACCTATTCGGATGCCACGGTTCAATTCCGTGGCATTGCCAAAGCGGTGAACTTGCAAGCGCAGTGATGTCCGAGGAGTGGCCCTGATAAGCAGCAGCCGCTTGGAATATGCAAGCCAAGATCTACCAAATTTTTTACGATGCGCCAACACGCGGGCTAGTCGACAAGGCCTTTATTCCGCTGGACAACACCGCTAATTTGCGCCCGGATTGGTTTGAGTTTTGGGTCATTCTGAATTACCTGCGCACGCACGCGCTCGAAGAAAACACGTGGTACGGATTTTTATCGCCGAAGTTTTCGGTCAAAACCGGCTTCAACGCTCAAATCGTGCACCAACTGCTGTCAAGCCATGACCACAGGGATGTGGCCATTTTTTCGCACTCCTGGGATCAGACCTGCTATTTCCGAAACCCATTTGAACAAGGCGAACAGGAACACCCGGGCTTACTGGACATCAGCCAGAAGTTTTTGAACGCTATTGGCGTTCAAGTTGATCTGGCGACCATGGTCTGCCCTGCTTCGCGAACGGTATTTTCTAATTTTGTGATCGCGAAAAAAGGCTATTGGGATCAATGGCGCTCTTGGGCAGAAAAATTTTGGGACTATGTGGAAAATACGCCCGAGCGCGATCCCCGTCTTCAAACCAAGACCAGCTACCCCAGCGACCCCAATGGCCTCCCCATGAAAACCTTTGTGCAGGAACGCTTTGCCAGTGTGCTGCTGTCGACGGGACAGTTCAGCGTGATTTACCCGGACATCAGTGATCGGGCCTATATATCCAAGCAATGGTCAACACCCGACGGGACCGTTCGTGCTCACCTGATGAGCTGTGACCTGCTCAAGCGTAAGTACCTCCAGACGGGTGACGCCAGCTTTCTGGAGATGTACTACAAAATCAGGTCGTCTATCCAGTCCCAGGCGAACTATTCATGACTTGCCCTTAGCGGCAAAGATCAGGCGTCGTTCAAAAACAGTGATTGCAAATCACTCAAAAAGTCATAGCCACGCTCGGTTGGCCACACGCGCTGGAAATCGCGCTCAATCAGACCCTTGGCCTCAGCGCTGCTCAGCCCCGCTTGAATAGCCGTGATGGCCAGACCCGTTCGCTCAGTGAACTCCTGCAAGGAAAAGCCTTGTCGCAAACGCAGGGCGTTGAGCATGAACTCAAACGGCAAATCAGCCAGCCCAACTTCGGTCTCCTGCGCCATCGCTTGACCTTGCAGTGCCTCCTCCATGTACAAACGCGGGTCGCGTAAACGCACCTGCCGTACAACCCGGTGGGCAAAGCTGAGTTTGCTGTGGGCGCCCGCGCCGATGCCCAGGTAGTCGCCAAACTGCCAATAGTTCAGGTTATGCCGGCAATGGTGGCCGGCCTTGGCGTAGGCCGAGACTTCATAGCGTTGCAAGCCAGCCGTTGCTGTGCGTTCGGTGAGCGCGTCCAGCATGGCGTAAGCGGTGTCTTCTTCGGGGATGACCGGGGGAAATTTGGCGAAATAGGTGTTGGGCTCGATGGTGAGGTGGTAGATCGACAGATGGGGCGGCTCAAGCGCCAGCGCCTGGTCCACATCCTGATGCAGCTGCGCCAAGGATTGCCCGGGTAAGGCGTACATCAGGTCCAGATTGAACGTGTCAAATGAAGCCTGTGCCTCTTCCACCGCGGCAATGGCTTGGGCGCGGTCATGCACACGGCCCAGCGATTTTAAAAATTCATCGTTGAAACTTTGCACGCCCACCGATAAACGGGTCACGCCCGCGCTGCGAAAAGCACGGAAGCGGTTTTTTTCGAAAGTGCCGGGGTTGGCTTCCAGCGTGATCTCGCAGTCGGCGGCTAACTTCAGACGGGCACGGATGTCGCCCAGCAGTCGGTCAATGCCATCAGGAGAGAACAAGCTGGGGGTGCCGCCGCCGATAAAAATGCTTTGCACCGTACGCCCCCACACCAGTGGCAAAGCCGCTTCCAGATCGGCCACCAGCGCATCCAGGTAGCGTTGCTCGGGCAAGTCATCCGCGCGCATTTCGTGGGAATTGAAATCGCAATAGGGACACTTCTTCAAGCACCACGGCAGGTGCACATACAGGGACAACGGTGGCAGGCTGCTCAGTTGCAGCGGGCCGGGTCGCAAGTAATGCTGGATATCAGGCATGGAACTGCTCAAGCGCCCACGCCCCAACGTTCCCGCATGAGCGCCACCATGGCCTGCACGGCACGCCCACGATGGCTGTGGGCATTTTTCACATCCACGGGCAATTGCGCAAACGTCTTGGCAAATGCCGGGATAAGCATCACCGGGTCAAAACCAAAGCCATTGCTGCCCAATGGTTCAGTGGCGATTTCCCCCTCCACCCGCCCCACGGCGATCAGGGGCTCGGGGTCGTCGGCCGAGCGCAGCGCCACCAGCGTGCTGACCATCGCCGCGCGCCGGTTGGTGAGGCCACGCATTTGTTCCAGCAAGGCTTTGACGTTGTTGTCGTCCCCCTTGGCATAGCCAAACTGTGTGGCGTAAAAGGCCGTGTCCACGCCGGGGAGGCCGCCAAACGCGTCCACGCACAGACCGGCGTCGTCAGCAAGTGCCGCCAGCCCGCTCAAGCGCGCGGCATGGCGTGCTTTAGACAATGCGTTCTCTACAAACGTTCGGTGAGGCTCCGGCGCCTCAGGGATATTCAATTCCGACTGGCGTACCAGCGTGAGGCCCAGGGGCTGGAGCATCTCTTGGAGTTCGCGCAACTTACCCGGGTTGTTGGAGGCCAGGACGATCTTCATAGACAAGATCTGGGGCCTTAACTGGCGAGGGCTTGCGTTTGCAATTGCACCAATTCGCCAATGCCTTTTTCAGCCAGTGCCAACAAAGCGTCCATTTCCTGGCGGGTAAAGGCAGCACCTTCGGCTGTACCCTGAACCTCAATGAAGTGGCCGGCCCCCGTCATCACCACGTTCATGTCGGTGTCACAGGCTGAGTCTTCGGTGTATTCCAAGTCCAGCAGAGGCGTGCCCTGAACGATCCCCACCGACACGGCGGCAACATGGCCCATGATGGGTGACGCCGTGAGCTTGCCCTGCGCGAGCAGTTGGTTAACGGCGTCCTGCGCTGCCACAAATGCACCGGTGATGGCTGCCGTGCGGGTGCCGCCATCGGCTTGCAAGACGTCACAGTCCAGCGCAATGGTGCGCTCGCCCAACTTGGATAAATCGAAGACAGCGCGCATGGAGCGCCCGATCAGGCGCTGAATTTCTTGCGTGCGACCCGTTTGCTTGCCGCGGGCCGCCTCACGGTCGCTGCGGGTGTGGGTAGCGCGTGGCAGCATGCCGTATTCGGCTGTGACCCAGCCCTCGCCGCTGCCGCGCTTGTGGGGCGGCACTTTGTCCTCTACCGAGGCCGTGCACAGGACACGGGTGTTGCCGAATTCGATCAATACAGATCCTTCGGCATGGATGGTGAAACCACGGGTAATACGCACAGGGCGCAACTGATTGGCGGCGCGCTGGCCGCTTCGGATAAATGAAGTCATGGGGGGAATGGTAAAGGGAAATAGAGAAAGGGTCAGGGCAGCAGGTTTTAAAACCTGCGTCGGGCTGCGGCACGCCGGATAGCTTCTTTGATTTCGGCAATAGACCGCTCGATGACTTCATCGTCCATGTCGATGGCCATGTTCTCCAGGCCACTGGCTTGCACCGTAGAGGCGAAGACCCCTTCGTGGATGGAATCGGTTGACACCAATCCGATGGTGGGCGCAAAGGAATCCGGCGTTTCCCACTCCATAGCAATGACGGTGACGTTGTCACTTTCGGTGCCCGCCACACCCAGGGCTTTGTCGACAAGTTCGGGAACCGCCTTTGACACGGGCTTTTCACCCAATTGTTTGACGATTTCAACGTCCGACAAAGTGCCCCACAAACCATCCGAACACAACAAAATTTTATCGCCTTGCTGGAGTTCCATTGGGCCGTTGATGTCCAGCACGGGTGCCGCAGGTGAACCTAAGCAGGTGAACAGCGCATTGCGATTGATGGGCTTGCCTGATTTTTTCAGCACCGTGCCGCCATTGAATTGCTCCATGTAGGAATGGTCACGGGTGCGCGCGAGCATGTCACGGTCGCGC
>CANGMW010000082.1 GCA_947454695.1 Comamonadaceae bacterium
GGCCTTGGCATGACCGAGTCCGGCCCGTTTGCGATTTTTGTCACCAACCCCAACGTGAGCTCCGGCGACCTGGGCGTGCCCACGCCGGGCATGACGCTCAAGCTGGTGGACATGCAGGGCAAAGTCGAAGTCCGCTACAAAGGCCCCAACGTCACGCCCGGCTACTGGCGTGCGCCTGAAGAAACCGCTGACAGCTTTGACGACGAGGGCTACTTCGCCTCAGGCGATGCCGTCAAATGGATTGACGAGACCGATGTGCACCTAGGCCTTAAATTTGACGGCCGCATTGCAGAAGACTTCAAACTCGCCACCGGCACCTTTGTGAGCGTGGGCCCCTTGCGCGCCAAGATCATTGCCGCGGGCGCGCCCTACATTCAGGACGCGGTGCTCACCGGCCTGAACCTCAAAGAGGTCGGCGCCATGGTGTTTCCCACCGCGGCGGTGCGTCAGCTCAGCCCGCTGCCGGCCAGCGCGCCACTGGCCGATGTGCTGGCCACCCCCGAAGTGCTGGCGAAGTTTCAGGACATCGTGAATGAATTGGCACGCAACGCCACCGGCAGCGCCAACCGCATTGCGCGCATGTGCCTCCTGGCCGACCCGCCCACCATTGACCGCGGCGAGATCACCGACAAAGGCTCGATCAACCAGCGTTCGGTGCTCAGCCACCGCGCCGACACGGTGCGCGCTTTGCATGAAGGCGGCCTGCACCACATCATTCAACCCACCGTGCACAAATAAAAACCGCTGCGCTCGGATTGCTGGAAAACACCAAGACACGCGCCCACCGACCGGTCGCATACTGAAACCCGACGCGAAGCAAGGAACACAAGAGGACGCTATGAATATTCAAGGACAAGTTGCATTGGTCACCGGCGGCGCTTCCGGTTTGGGTGAAGCCACTGCGCGCGAACTCGCCCGTTTGGGCGCCAAGGTCACCGTGCTGGACGTGAACGCCGAACTCGCCGCCAAAGTGGCCAGTGAGATTGGCGGCATCGCCTGCGCTTGCGACATCACCAACACCGACAGCGTGGTGGCCGCCTTGGCCAAAGCCACGGCCGCCCACGGCCCGGCCCGCATTCTGATGAACATCGCCGGCATCGGCTCGGCCAAACGCATTGTGGGCAAAGACGGCAACGCCGCGCCGCTGGAAGACTTTGCGCGTGTGGTCAACGTCAACCTGATCGGCAGCTACAACATCAGCCGCTTGTTTGCCGCCGAGTGCGCCAAGCTTGCGCCCCTGCAAGACGGCGAGCGCGGCGTGATGATGTTCACCGCATCCGTCGCGGCTTTTGACGGCCAGGTGGGCCAACAAGCCTACAGCGCCTCCAAAGGCGGTCTGGTGGGCATGACCCTGCCGATGGCGCGCGATCTGGCGCAGCACGGCATCCGCGTGTGCACCGTGGCCCCGGGCCTGTTTGCCACGCCGCTCATGAAGCAGCTGCCGGAAGCCGTGCAAGCCTCGCTGGCCGCGTCCATTCCTTTCCCGGCACGCCTGGGTCAGCCCGAAGAGTTCGCGCAACTGGCTTGCCACATCGTGACCAACGGCCACCTCAACGGCGAAGTCATTCGCCTGGACGGCGCCCTGCGCATGGCGCCACGCTGACTATGAGCCCCCACGTTCATCACTTCGTGTATTCACTGCCCCCCGAGGGGGCCCTGCTCTCCTTGGGGCGGCCCGGCGGAGAGCAGCCATGAGCGCTTCTATGCAAAAAACTGTTATTTACGAAGTCGATGTGCTGTTCGGCGATTGCGACCCTGCCGGCATCGTCTTCTTCCCCAATTTTCTAAAGTGGATGGACGCGTCCTCGCTCAACTTTTTCATGAAGTGCGGCGTGCCGCCTTGGCGTGAGCTGGTCAAGACGCGCGGCATCATCGGCACGCCCATGCTGGAGATCAACACCAAGTTCACCCGCACGGCCACCTACGGCGAGCGGCTGCAAATCCACACCAGCGTGCAAGAGTGGCGCGGCAAAGTGTTTGTCCACAAGCATGTGGTCATGCGGGGCGACACCGTGTTGTGCGAAGGCACCGAAGTGCGCGCTTTTTGCTGCAAGCACCCCGACGATCCCGACCGCATCAAAACCGTGGCAGTGCCCGACGACATCCGTGCACTGTGCAGTTGACCCTGTTCCCTCACCCCCTGTTTTTCACCCCAACCCTTAGGAGACAAGCATGAACATGAAAAAAACACTGGTGGCTCTGGCCATCATCGCGGGTAGCACCGCAGCTTTGGCCGACGTGAAAATCGGCGTCAGCCTCTCGCTCACCGGCCCTGGCTCCGGCCTGGGCATCCCCATGCAAAACCAGCTGAAGCTGGCACCTGCCACCATCGGCGGCGAAAAAATTCAATACATCATCCTGGACGACGCCAGCGATCCGGGCAAAGGTGCGGCCAACGCGCGCCGCTTTGTGACGGAGGACAAGGTGGACCTGATCCTGGGTTCGTGCCTGACCACAGTGGCCGCTGCCATGACCGACATTGCCGCTGAAGCCGGCACCGTGCAACTCGCCGGCTCACCGGTGGGTGTGCCCGCCGGCAAAGACAAGTGGATGTTCCGCCTGCCCCAGTCCAACACCGTGATGGGCCATGCGGTGGTCGAGCACATGAAAAAGCAAGGCGTGAAAACCATTGGCTTTTTGGGCTACACCGACGCTTACGGCGAGCAGTGGCTCAAGGAAATCACGCCTCAACTTGACAAAGAAGGGATCAAGATTGTGGCCACCGAGCGCTTCGCCCGTTCAGACACCAGCGTGACCCCGCAAGCTCTGAAGATCACCGCGGCCAATCCGGACGCGGTGCTGATCGTGGCCTCGGGCTCGGGCGCAGCGATGCCTGAGCTGGCCATTCTGGAGCGCGGCTACAAAGGCAAGCTCTACCAAACGCACGCTGCTGCCACACCGGATCTGCCGCGCGTGGGTGGCAAGGCCGTGGAAGGCACCTTCGTGGTGTCTGGCCCCGCCCTGTTGGGTGACCAGTTGCCCGACAGCCACCCCTCCAAGAAAGTGGCGATCGACTTCGTTCAGAAGTTCGAGAAAGCCTACGGCCCCAACACCCGCAACCAGTTTGCCGGCCACTCGTATGACGCGGTGATCACGCTGGAAAAAGTGATCCCCATGGCGCTCAAAAAAGCCAAGCCGGGCACGCCCGAGTTCCGCGCAGCGCTGCGTGACTCGATGGAAACCATGGGTCGCACCGTGTTCGCCCACGGCGTGATGAACTGGACGGCCAATGACCACTGGGGCTACACCCTGGAAACCGGTGTCATGACCAAGCTGGTGGACGGCAAGTTCAAGGTCGAATAAGACCTGCGCACCGTGCAAGGCGTGTGCCTTGTGCGGTGCTTTGAGAACGCCCGCCAGGGCGGGCGCGTACAAATTCCCTCCCTTATTTTTTCCAAGGCAAGCCATGGACTTCTCGATTGCCAGCATCCTGCTGCTCGATGGTGTGACCAACGGCGCGGTCTATGCCCTCTTGGGCCTGGCCACCGTGCTGGTGTTCACTGTCACCCGCGTCATCTTTATTCCGCAAGGCGAGTTCGTGGCCTACGGCGCGCTCACGCTGGCCATGTTGCAAGCGGGCAAGACACCGGGCACCGTGTGGTTGCTGCTGTGTCTGGCCGCGGTCGCGTCGGTCATGGAGTTCATGCAACGCTGGCAACACAACGGCCATGTTGTGCGCGCCTTGAAAGCGGCGCTCAAGACTTTGGTTTTCCCGGTGTTGATTTCTGGGGTGACGATCTGGGCGGCGCCTCAACAACTGTCTCTTTGGGTGCAGGCCCTGCTCAGCGTGGGTATCGTCACCGCGTTCGGGCCGCTGGTCTACCGAGTGGCTTACCAGTCGCTGGAGGCGGCAACGCCCCTGGTGCTGCTGATTGTGTCGGTGGGCGTGCATTTCGCCATGACGGGTTTGGGACTTTTGTTTTTTGGCGCCGAAGGCTCGCGCAATCCGGCTTTTTGGGACGTGCGCTTTTCGCTGGGCGCGCTGAGCATCACAGGACAGACCCTCATCATCTTTGCCGTCTCGGCGGCGCTCATCGTGCTGCTGTGGCTTTATTTTGAAAAATCTTTGCGCGGCAAAGCGCTGCGTGCCACGGCGGTCAACCGCACCGGTGCGCGCCTGATGGGTATTTCTTCTCACACCTCGGGCCAGCTCACCTTTTTGATGGCTGCGCTCATTGGCGCGCTCTCAGGCCTGTTGATCGGGCCGACCACCACCGTGTTTTACGACTCCGGTTTTCTGATTGGTCTCAAAGGTTTTGTCGCAGCGGTGATCGCCGGCTTGTCCAGCTATCCGGGCGCGCTGCTGGGCGCGCTGTTCGTGGGCATTGTCGAATCATTCGGCGCTTTTTGGGCCAGTGCTTTCAAAGAGGTGATTGTGTTCACCCTGGTTCTGCCCATCCTGCTGGTGCGCTCTTTGCGCAGCGGTCATTCCGACGAAGAACACTGAGATGGCCGAAGGAACCTTGACATGAAAAAATCCCTCCCCATCCTTTTGCTGACCGCAGCCGTGCCGCTGGTGGCCGTGTTGCCGCTGCCCGATTTCTGGATTGCCCAGCTCAATTACATCGGCCTGTATGCGCTGGTGTGTCTGGGCTTGGTGCTGCTCACCGGCGTGGGCGGCCTCACCTCTTTCGGCCAAGCCGCGTTTGTGGGCGTAGGCGCCTACAGCACCGCCTGGCTGACCCTGAACACCGGTATGTCGCCTTGGCTGACCGTGTTCGTCGGCCTGGCACTCACCACGGTCAGTGCCCTCCTCGTGGGCGCCATCACCCTGCGCATGTCGGGCCACTATTTGCCACTGGCCACCATCGCCTGGGGCCTGTCTTTGTACTTTCTCATGGGCAATCTGGATGCGCTGGGCAAGTACGACGGCTTGCTGGGTTTGAAAAGCCTGAGCATCGCCGGTGTTGACATCGGCCAGGGCCGCCTCTTCTTTGTGCTGTGCTGGGCGATTCTGATTGCCGGCAGTGTGGCCATGCTCAATTTGCTGGACTCGCGTCCGGGGCGCGCCATCCGCTCGCTCAAGGTCGGCTCGCAAATGGCCGAGGCCATGGGCATCAGCACCTTGCGCTACAAGATCACCATTTTTGTCATTGCAGCTTTGTTCGCATCAGTCGCCGGCTGGCTCTTGGCGCACTTTCAGCGCACCGTCAACCCTTCCGCCTTTGGTCTGAAGATGGGCATCGAGTACCTGTTCATGACCGTGATCGGCGGCGTGGGCTACGTGTGGGGTGCCATTGTCGGCGCGGGACTTGTCAAGCTGCTGGACGATTACCTGCAAGTCGCGCTGCCCGCGCTGATCGGCACGAGCGGCAGCTATGAAGTGATTGTGTTTGGCATTGCCCTGGTGCTGGTGCTGAAGTACCTGCCCGACGGGCTGTGGTCGATGGTGGCGCGCAAACTGCCCCGCGCACCCCGCGCCGTGAACTGGCAACACGCGCCTGATTTGCCTGTGCGCTCCAAACCCGTGCTGGGCGACACGGTCTTGCACGTGGAAAAAATCCGCAAACAATTTGGTGGCCTCACCGCGGTGAACGACATCAGTTTTGAAATTCATGCCGGCGAGATCGTGGGCTTGATCGGCCCCAACGGTGCCGGCAAATCCACCACTTTCAATTTGGTGACGGGCGTGCTCTCCAAAACCAGTGGCGCGGTGACTTTCCGGGGTGAAGACATCACGGCCTTGTCCTCGCGGGATATTTCGCGCAAGGGCATGGCCCGCACCTTCCAGCATGTGAAGATGATCGCCGACATGACCGTTCTGGAGAACGTGACCCTGGGCGCGTACACCCGTGGCAAGCAGGGCGTGCTCTCGTCGATGTTGCGCCTGAATGGCCGCGAAGAACAAAGCCTCATGAAGGAAGCGCAACGCCAGTTGGAGCGCATCGGCATGGGTGCCTACCTGCATGAACAAGCCGGCAACCTGCCCATGGGCCCGCAACGCCTGATGGAAATCGCCCGTGCGCTGTGTTGCGACCCGGCGCTGCTCTTACTCGATGAACCGGCGGCCGGTCTGCGCCACAAAGAAAAACAAGCCTTAGCCCAGGTGCTGCGTCAGTTGCAAACCGAAGGCATGAGCATTTTGCTGGTTGAGCACGACATGGATCTGGTGATGGATGTGTGCGACCAACTCGTGGTCATGGAGTTTGGCACCCTGCTCACGCGCGGCACGCCCGCTGAAGTTCAAGCCAACCCCGCCGTGCGCGCGGCCTACCTTGGAACGGAACACTAGTATGTTGCCCCCACGCTCTTCACTTCGTGTAATCGCTGCCCCCCGAGGGGGCGCTGGCCTCCTTTGGGGCGGCCCGGCAGGAGACCTGATATGTGGCCCCCACGCTCATCACTTCGTGTATTCACTGCCCCCCGAGGGGGCGCTGGCCTCCTTTGGGGCGGCCCGGCAGGAGACCTGATATGACTTCCCCCCTCCTCAAAATCACCGACCTGCGCGCCGGCTATGGCCGTGCCGAGGTGCTGCACGGTCTGAACGTGCAAGCCGACAAGGGCAGCGTGATCACCGTCATCGGCCCCAACGGCGCCGGCAAGTCCACGTTCCTCAACAGCCTGATGGGCATCTTGCCGAGCAAGGGCCGCATCGAATTTGACGGACAAGCCATCGAAGACCTCACGCTGGAAGAGCGCGTGATGCTGGGTATGGCCTTGGTGCCGGAAAAACGCGAACTCTTCACCACCATGAGCGTAGAAGACAACCTGGTGCTGGGCGGTTACCGCCAAATGCGCTTGGGCAATGCCGCCTGGCGCGACCGGCTGGCCGATGTGTACGACCTGTTCCCACGCCTGAAAGAGCGCCGTCAACAAGAAGCCGGCACGCTGTCGGGGGGCGAGCGTCAGATGCTGGCCGTGGGCCGCTCGCTGATGTCCCGCCCTGCGCTCTTGATGCTCGATGAGCCCAGCCTGGGGCTGGCGCCGCTCATCGTGCGCGAGATTTTTTCCATCATCGACACCCTGCGTCAAACCGGCGTGACGATTGTGCTGGTGGAGCAAAACGCCCGCGCCGCTTTGGCTGTGGCCGACCAGGGCTATGTGCTGGAGATGGGCGAGATCGGCCTGCATGGCCCGGCCAGCGAACTGGCCGAAGACCCGCGCGTGATCGACACCTATTTGGGTGCTGCCAAAAAATAATCGGAATCCGTCAACCATGAACGCTTACCAACCCTGCACCGAAGACATGCTGTTTGTGCTGCAACGCGTGTTGGGCGCCTCCGCGCAGCTGCAGTCGCTTCCCCCCTTTACAGAAGTCGATGCCGACCTGATGGGCCAGGTGCTCGATGAGGCCGGCAAGTTTGTCGGCGAAGTCATCGCCCCGCTCAACCGCGAAGGCGACGAGGTAGGTGCGCAGTGGCAGGCCGGTGCTGTGACCATGCCCCCCGGTTTTCGGGACGCCTACCAGTCGTTCTGGCAAGCCGGCTGGCCGGCGCTCGCAGCCAGCACAGAAGATGGCGGCCAAGGTTTGCCTTCTGTTTTGGAGATCATGCTTTACGAGATGCTCTCAGCCGCTAACCACGGTTGGACCATGGCGCCGGGTTTGCTGCACGGTGCCTACGAGTGCATCAAACACCATGCCAGCGATGAACTCAAAGCCCGCTACCTCGACAAAGTGGCCACCGGCGAATGGCTGGCCACCATGTGCCTGACCGAACCGCATGCGGGCTCCGACTTAGGTTTGGCGCGCACCAAGGCCGTGTTGCAGGCCGATGGCCGTTATGCGCTTTCGGGCACCAAGATTTTTATTTCCGGGGGCGAACACGACCTGACCGACAACATCGTGCACCTGGTGCTTGCGCGCCTGCCCGACGCGCCGCCCGGCCCCAAAGGCCTGTCGCTGTTTTTGGTTCCGAAGTTTTATGCAGACGGCAGCCGCAGTGCGGTGTTTTGTGAGCGCATCGAGGAAAAAATGGGCCTGCACGGTAGCCCCACCTGCGTGATGCGTTTTGACGAGGCCCAGGGCTGGATCGTGGGCGAACCGGGCAAGGGGCTCAACGCCATGTTCGTCATGATGAACGCCGCGCGCCTGCATGTGGCCATGCAAGGCATTGGCCTGCTGGATTCATGCTGGCAAAAAGCGGATGCGTATTCCAAAGAGCGTCGCCAGATGCGCGCACCCGGCAAGGCCAAGGGTGCGGGCGATGCTGACCTGATTGCCGAGCACCCCGCCATGCGTCGCATTCTGGATACCCAGCGTGCCTGGATCGATGCCGGCCGCGTGCTGGCCTACAAGACAGCAATGGAACTCGACCAGATCAAGCACGGTGAGCCCCAGGCGCAGGCGCTCGCGCAGCGCTGGTGTGCGTTGGTCACCCCCATCATGAAATCGGTCTTCACACACCAGGCCTTCCACGGTGGCAGCGACTGCCTGCAGGTGTTTGGCGGCCACGGCTATGTGCGCGAGTGGGGCATTGAGCAAAATATCCGCGATGCACGGGTGGCCATGATTTACGAAGGCACCAACGAGATCCAGGCGATTGACCTGCTAGTACGCAAGGTGCTCGCCGATGGCGGTCAGGGCATTTGCGCCCTGCTTGATGCGCTCAAGGCTGAGTTGCCCGCCCATGCACCGACACGCCAAGCAACGCTGGAGCGAATCGCTGCTGTGCAAAACACCACCCGGCAGATCGTTGCAGCCGCTTCGCAAGACGCTGCGCTGGCCTACCGGATTGCCGATGACTACCTGCGTGCCTGCGCGCTGGTGCTGATGGATTGGTCCTGGCATCGTATTGAAGCGGCCTTGGCTGATGACGTGGCGCCTGCGGCGACGCGCTGGCGAGCACCGGCTCAGGCCCTGCGCCAATGGGTCTTGCCGGAACTGGGCATGCGTTTGAACATCATGGCCGCTCAGATCGAAGCCGTCAGCCCAAGCCTTGCCGCCTGAAGCATGAACGCACCCGAGACACTCGCGGCAGTGGACGAGCTGGACACCAGTTTCCTGGAAAGTCTGATGGGCTACAACGCCCGGCGCGCGACCTTGGTGATCGTCGATGCTTTTTTGAAAGGCATGGCCGTTCACGACCTGCGCCCCGTTGATTTTTCAGTGCTCTCGGTGATTGCCCACAACAGCGGCGTGACCTCGCGACAGTTGTGCAGCGCCCTCAATATCCAACCGCCCAATTTGGTGGGCATGCTCAACACGCTTGAAAAGCGCGGCTTGATTCACCGTGTGCCGCACCCGCGCGATGGGCGCGCCATGAGCCTGCACCTCACCACCCAAGGCGTGACCTTGATCAAGGCTGCAGAAAAATCTGCCGCAGAGCTTGAGGCGGCCATCACGTCGTCACTCAGTGCCGGCGAGCGCAAGACCTTGATGGCATTGCTGAAAAAAATCTACGCTTGATGCCTTGGCACACTTTGCGTCAGACATGAACTGAAAAAATTCTCTGCTACCAAAGCGATAGCAATTCGAATTTTGCGGTATAGTCCACCCTCCCGTCAGACAAGCACCTCCAATAAGATCCCGCCTTCCAGCAGAATTCTTGGTGTCGTTGTCAGAAAAATAACAAGAGGAGTCGCCCATGAGTTCCAAAGACAATGCCGCCGTCTCGCAGCTGTTGAGTCTGCTGGAATCTCGCTACGCGATTCGCGTGCTGTGGGCCTTGCGGGACGGCCATGCACAAACCTTTCGTTTGCTGCAAGACAGCGTGGGGGGCATCACCCCCAACACCCTGAACACGCGCATCAAAGAATTGCGTGAGGCCGCTTTACTCACCC
>CANGMW010000083.1 GCA_947454695.1 Comamonadaceae bacterium
ACCCCCACCACGGCCACATGGGCATCCCGGATGGCTTGGGCACCGGCTACGCCATACAAGCGCGCCAGTCCGCCAAAGCGCCGATCGGAAATCGTCGTCACGACGCGTGCTCCAGTCGCCAGATCTGGAATTTAAAGGCCGCCACAGCACCTGCGGCAATCGCGGCAAGCGCAACGAGGCTGGTGAGCGACAGCGTCGACAGGCCACTTAAGCCCTGTCCGATGGTGCAGCCCATTGCGGTGACGCCGCCTACCCCCATGAGCACGGCCCCGATGAGGTGGTTAGCCAAATCATGAGCGCCTCCAAAACCTTCCCATCGGAAGGTACGGCTGCGCAATGCTTGAAAAGCGGCCCCCAAAAAAACGCCAGCCACAGACACCACGCCCAGGGTCAATACTTTGCTGGCGTCACTGAAAAACATCAGCCAGTCAAGCGCATAGGCCATGGGGGCTACAAAACTCAATGACTCGATTCGACCGGAATTGGTGGCGATGATCACGTCCTCCAGGGTTTGCGGATGCTCAAGCACATGACCCACATGGCCACTCAGCCACCAAACGGCCACCACAATGCCCCCCACGCCCAAGCCGGCGAGCAAGTTCTCACGGGTCACAAACGTGCGATCGCTCAAAGCCCATGCCAAAGGCCCCAGGCCCAGCACGCAACCGCACAGCAAAACAGCGCTTGGCATCGACATGCCCGTGATGCGAGACCAGAAATAAGGCAAGGTGGCCAGGTGGTCAAAGTCCACAGCCACTTGGTCTACTGTGGCCACGCGCAGCACGGCGGTCACGCCTTTGAGCGTGGCAAAGGCGGCTATCCCCATGACCAGCATGACCACCAACGATTTGAGGTTGCCACTGCCAATGCGCACCAGGGTTTTGCTGCCACAACCGGAAGCCAAGACCATGCCGAATCCGAACATCAAGCCGCCGGTGAGTGCGGACAACCACAGCCAACGGTGGCTGGCATACAGGGTTTTACCGGCGTCAATTTGCCCGGTGTAGACCAGGCATGCAAACCCCACCATGGCCACACCCAAGGCCAAAGCCCATTGACGAAGTCGCGTCAAATCGCCAGAGATGAGGGCATCACCAATCGCGCCCATGGTGCAAAAGTGGGTCTTTTGCAAAATGAGGCCAAAAAGAAATGACAGGATAAATGCGCCCAGCAACACTTGGGTGTTGAGGGCTGACAATTCTGCAAGCGACATGGAGACTGGTCTAGCGTGGTCTAGCGCTTTATTTCAGACGCGACAGTCGTTCTTTGGCCGCCGCAGCCGCCTCCGTCTGCGGGTAGGCCTTGATCAGTTCGTCCAGCGTCTTGCGCGCAGCTTTGACTTCCTTGAGTTCCAACTGGCAATTGGCAATAGACAGCACCGCTTCAGAAGCCCGTTGATGTTCAGGCGACTGCTGCAGCAGGTTACGGAAATTTTGGATGGATGCTTTGTAATCACGCAGCGCATACTGGGCGTTACCCAACCAAAAAAGCGCGCTGGGCACATAGCCGCTGGCGGTATAGCGCTTTACGAAGTCGGTGAAGGCACTTTGGGCGCCGGCAAAATCACCCTTGCGAAAAATCGCAAACGCAGCTTCGTAGTCTTTTTTTTCTGCCGGCTCGGCGGTGAACTCCTGGCCGTCCAAACTCACTTTGACCGGTTCAAATTTACGCAGGCGTTCTTCAACACCGCCGACCACATCTTTTTGCTGCCGCTGCAAATCAGAAACGTCACGAACCAATTGTTCACTTTGACCTTGCTGCTTCGCAAGGTCTGCGCGCAAAGCTTCAATTTGGTTTTGCAGATCAAGCAGGCTTCGGCGCAACTGTTGATTGTCATCAGTGGCGCGCAATGCATCTTTTTCAGCTTGTAGCCGCGTGTTCTCCACACGCTCACGCAGATCCAGAATGGCGCGTCTGGCCTCATCGTCGTCAAACAGACCGGCCTGCGCCAAGGAAGCATTTAGCGCCAACACCAACAAACTGACTCGCAAGGTTTTCGTCATCTCTTGTTCCTCGAATTCGCTTCAGCGGATATTGATTTCAGCGCGGCGGTTGCTCGCACGCGCAGCATCGTCGGAGCCAAGTGCAGCAGGCTTTTCTTTGCCAAAACTGACCGACTCCATCTGGGATTGCGCAACACCCAGCAGACCCAAGGCACGGCGCACGGCATCGGCCCGTTGTTGACCCAGTGCCAGGTTGTATTCGCGACCACCCCGGTCATCGGTGTGGCCTTCGATCATGGCTTTGCGGGATTGGTCGGATTTGAGGAGGCGGGCATTGTTCTCAACCAGCGGCTGGTAATCGGGTTTGACGGTAAAGCTGTCGTAGTCAAAATAAACCACACGGCCTGAACCCAACACCGCACCGGGCTTGTTGGGATTGGCATCGACGGTGGGGACGGCGCTGCGTGCCGCCAAGGCGCTGCCCGATCCATCTGCAGCGGCATTGGTCCTGTCTTCAACAGAAGCCGAATCAAGTTTGACCGATGAACCACAAGCTGCGAGCAACGCGACGAAGCTCAGTGTCAGGACAAGTTGGGGGAAAGCCATGAATACTCCTAAAACAATTTAATTGCCCAGATTCTGAAAAGGACCCCAATCCGGCTCGCGAATGTCGCCCCCCCGGCCAGCCAAGCGGGCCTTGACCTTGCCGTCAATGGACGTGGTCATGAGGGCCTCCCGGTCTTGCACCTTGGTGGCATAGACGACGAATCGTCCATTGGGCGCAAAGCTGGGGCTCTCGTCAGCGTTCGTGTCAGTCACAGGGCCGGTGGCATTGGAGACAAGGTCCATCACGAAGAGTTTGAACTCGCCGTTGACGCGTGAGATGTAGGCCAGCCAGCGACCGTCGGCGCTGAGCGCCGGTGAGATGTTGTAGTTGCCACTGAAGGTCACGCGCTCCACCGAGCCGCCTGAGGCTGGCATCCGGTAAATCTGAGGGCTGCCGCCCCGGTCGCTGACAAAGTAAATGGATTTACCGTCGGCTGAATACACCGGCTCGGTGTCAATGCTGGGCGATTGGGTGAGGCGACGCGGCTCGGCGTTGCTGGTCATGTCCAGCGTGAAGAGCTGCGAGCCGCCGTCACGGCTCAAGGTGACCGCCAGCGTCTTGCCATCGGGCGACCACGCAGGCGCGCTGTTCGACCCCCTGAAATTGGCCACCAGGCGGCGCCGTCCGGTGGCCACTTCGTGCACATAGACCACGGGCTTGCGCGACTCAAACGACACATAAGCCAGTTGCAAGCCGCTGGGCGACCATGCCGGGGAAATGATGGGTTCGGGACTGGTCATGGCCGATTGCGCATTTTCGCCATCCGCATCCGCCACCCACAGGTCATACCGCTGTGCCGATTTGGTGATGTAAGCGATACGCGTAGAGAAAATTCCTTTTTCACCGGTGAGCGCCTGGTAAATAAAGTCCGCAATGCGGTGCGCAGCCAACCGCAGATCGGCGCTCACCACCACATGGCCATCGCGCCCGATGTCTTTGCCCCGAACCACATCCCAGAGCCGGAAGCGAACGTCAAAGCGGCCATCGGCCAGCCGCGTGACACTGCCGGTGACCAAGGAATCAGCACCCTTTTGGCGCCAAGGGGTCAAATCGGGCCGGGTGTTCTCGTCGATCACTTGGGCGGGCGGCGTCACGACCCGAAACTGGCCGCTGCGCTCTAAGTCGGCCTGAATAATGGCGCCGATTTTTTGAGGGGACGTGTCATCGCCTTTGAACAGGGCAAACGCGATGGGTAGCTGGGTCAAACCCACCCCGGAGACTTCGACGCGAAACTGCGCCAGCGCAGGCCAGCTCAGCAGGCCGACCCACAAAAGAAGAAAAAAACGTTTGGTCATGGCTGGATTATCCAATTCGAGTGATCACGGCATCGTCATCGCGCCGATCCTGAGAATACCCCAGGGTGGCACGGACAACGTCCGTACGGGAACGTTCGGATACTAACCTTGCATTCGCGGATTCCTGCTGCCGGCTGGCCTCCGGGTGCCACAGGTGGTAAACCTCGGTAGAACAAAAACCGTTTTTCCGAACAAGCCCGCTGTGGTGCAAACGCAAAACGAAGTCGGCATCCTCATGGCCCCAACCGATGAAAGACTCATCAAATCCGTCGATCCGCTCAAAATCAGCTCGCCACACCCCCATATTGCAACTGCGGATGCCCTTCCAGGAAAAAGCCGGCTGGACACGGCGATTGAATTGGGGTGACAAGCGCATCAAGTGCGTGAGTTTTCCGGCGTTGCCAAGCCATCGCTGCGCCAGCCAAAAAGGCCAGCCGCGCCCGACCACTGACACGGCGCCTTCCAAGGCTTGCTGCGTCAGGGACTTGGACAGCATCACGCGGCTACCGTTCACGAACGCACCGGTCCGGGCCAAGGCCTTGTGCTGGGCGATGAAATCCACCTCGGGGACACAATCACCATCCAAAAATAGGATGTAGGGGCTGCTGGCCTGTGCCACACCCCGGTTGCGTATGCGTGAGGCCGTGAACCCCACGTCGGGATGCCACACATGGGTCACGCTCAAAGTTTTCGCTAAAGGAGACCGCAAGAGTGCGTCCACGTGCTCCTGCCTTGAGCCGTCATCGGCAACGATCACCTCAAAATTGCGGTCAGTTTGGCGGGTCAAACCGCTCAGCACAGCCAACAAGGCGTCGCTGCGGTTGTAGGTGCTGATGACCACGGAAACTGAGTGGGAAACAATCATTTTGGACTAGACTATGCGTTTGGCACGCTGATGGTGGGCGGCTACGCCTCTGAAGCCGTTAAATACTAACATCCCCGATGCAAAAAATTTCCGTCTACATCATTGCCTACAACGAGGCTGAAAAAGTCGCACAAACCATTGAAAGCGTGCGTTGGGCCGACGAAGTGATTGTGGTGGACTCCAACAGCACCGACGGAACGCAGGACATCGCCACCAACCTGGGCGCCCGCGTGGTGCAAGTGACATTCAAGGGCTTTGGGGACCTGCGCAACCAGGCCATCGCGGCCTGCTCGCATGACTGGATTTTCAGCGTCGATGCCGATGAACGTTGCACGCCTGAGGTTGCCGCAGAGGTTCGCGCGATCGTCAACGACCCTGCATCACTGGATGTCTGGCGTGTCCCACGACGGAATTACTTCATGGGCCGCTGGATCCGTCATTCCGGCTGGTACCCCAATTTCCGCCAACCCCAGTTGTTCCGCAAAGGGGCCATGAGCTACGACCTCAAGCCAGTGCATGAAGGCTATGTGCTGCACACCGATAAGCCACTGGGCACTTTGAAAAACCAGATCTGGCAGTTCCCGTTCAAAAACATGGCCGAAGTGATGCACAAAGCCAACCGCTATTCCAGTCTGGGCGCGGAGAAGATCGTGCACAAACGCATCACCATGGGCTCGGCACTGGCCCACGGTTTGTGGTCGTTTGTGAAGCACTATGTGTTCAAACGCGGTTTTCTGGACGGCTGGGCCGGCTTCGTGATCGCACTGGGTAATTTTGAAGGCACGTATTACCGGTATGTGAAGGCGCTGGAGATGCAAAAGGGTCAGGAATGGAAAGCACCGCAAATATCACAGAGAGGCAATTGATGCTTCCTAGCAACAAGTCCCTTTATTTCCGACTTCTTGGCTACATCAGACCATACTGGAAGGCTTTTTTACTGGCAATCGTGAGTATGGCAGGCACGGCCGCCTCTGAGCCTGTATTTCCAGCCATCATGAAATATCTTTTAGATAGTGGCTTCCATACACAGGATCAGCGAATGATTTGGCTGATCCCGATTGGGATCGTGATTCTCTTCATATTTCGTGCTGTTTTTTCTTTCAGTTCCAACTACCTCATGTCGTGGATCTCGCACCGAATGGTTACTGATCTGCGGCATGAGATGTTTGCAAAACTCTTGGCACTACCGATTCAAACGTATCACGAACAATCGTCGGGCAAGCTGGGAGCGCGTCTCACGTTTGAGGTCGGTAACGTTACCGATGCGACGACCAGCATACTGGTGACGGCCATACGCGAATCGCTGACTGCTTTCGCATTACTGGGGTATTTGTTGTACCTCGACTGGCGACTGACCATGATTACGCTGGCAATCAGTCCGCTAATCGCCCTGCTCATTCGCGGATTTAGCAAACGTATGCGTGCCGCTAGCCGAAAATCAATAGAGTCATTTCGTCAGCTAACTCATACGATTGAGGAAAGTGTTAATGCGCACAAGGTCATCAAAATTTTCGGTGGTCAGACGAAACAGACTGCACGTTTTTTCAAGGATGCAGAGAGTTTTCGGCGCTCCATGATGCGCGAAGCGATCCCTAGCTCAGCGATTACACCGATCACCCATGTTGCAGCTTCGATCGCTGTTGCAAGCATCATCTTTCTTGCTCTGAGCAAAACAACAGGCGAAGCCAGCGCGTCTGCTGGTGGCTTCGTTTCATTTATCACTGCGATGTTGCTGCTCATATCACCAATGAAACAGCTCGCGACCATTAATACCATATTGCAACGCGGACTTGCAGCAGCAGAGGGTGTTTTTGGTTTGCTGGATATTCGTACTGAAGAAGACAGCGGACAGCGTGAGCTATCCCATTCAAGTGGCGAGATCGAATTCCAAGGTATCAGCTTCACGTATCCGGGCAACGAACGCCCTTCATTGGTAGATATCAGCTTCAGAGCAGAGTCCGGCGAAAAGATTGCGCTGGTAGGGGCATCTGGCGGAGGGAAGACCACGATCAGTTCGCTGATCCCCCGGTTTTATAGGCCGTCATCTGGTCAGATTCTGATCGATGGCATCAATATCAATGATCTAACTCTTGATAGTTTGCGTAGCAACATTGCTTTGGTAAGCCAAGATATTGTTCTGTTCAACGACACGGTAGAGGCCAACATCGCTTTCGGCTCACGTCATCAATGCACACGCGACGAGGTGATCGAGGCAGCGAAAGCCGCTCACGCTTGGGACTTCATTCAAAAGCTGCCGCTTGGCCTGGACACACTCGTAGGAGAAGACGGCGCAAAGCTTTCGGGAGGGCAGCGCCAGCGTATTGCCATCGCGCGTGCTTTGCTTAAAAACGCTCCTATCTTGATTCTCGATGAAGCAACCTCGGCACTTGACACTGAAAGCGAACGCCAAGTTCAGTCTGCTCTTGCCACACTCATGAAGAATCGTACGACCCTGGTCATCGCGCACCGGCTGAGCACCATTGAGCATGCCGACAAAATTCTGGTTCTGGACCAGGGTCGCATTGTGGAAACCGGTACGCATACCGAACTTTTGGCCGCTGGCGGCTACTACGCCAACTTGACCACCATGCAGCCATGAACATCCCGATCCTCATGTACCACCAGATCGACGTGCCGCCCCCGCGTGGCACGCGCCTTCGGGGACTGATCGTGGCGCCCTCCTCCTTTGCCTGGCAGATGCGCCTGCTGAAGTGGCTGGGCTACCAAGGCCTGTCAATGCGCGATCTGGAGCCTTATCTGCGCGGCGACAAAACCGGCAAGGTGGTGGGCATCACCTTTGACGATGGTTTTCAGAACAACCTCGTCAACGCCCTCCCCATCCTCAAAAAACACGGCTTCACCGCCACTTGCTTCGGCGTGAGCAACCTGTTGGGAGGCACCAACCGCTGGGACCAAGGCATCGTGGCCGAGAAACCGCTGATGACAGTTGAAAATTGGCGCACCTGGCATCAGGCGGGTATGGACATTGGCTCCCACACCCGCACCCACGCCAAGCTCACCGAATTGCCCGCTGAAGCGGCGCGCCATGAAATTGCGCAATCCAAGACAGAGTTGGAGCAAGCGCTGGGCTGCGAAGTGCGCCACTTCTGCTACCCCTATGGCAGCTATGCTGGTGAACACCGCGACATGGCCCAGCAAGCAGGCTATGACACAGCTACCACCACACAGCGCGGCCGAGTGCACGCCAAAGACGACCCCTATACCCTCAAGCGCATCATGATCGCGCGGGCCACCAACCCGCTGTTGTTTTGCGCAAAGATCATCAGCCGGTACGAGGACAAGCGCGCATGAAGCCGCTGTCGCTTTATTGCAAGAGCTACCGCACCGATCTGCGGCGTGTGGTCCGCCTGGCCCAGTCCATTCAGCAGTTCAACACCGAGCAGTTGCCTTTTTACGTGTCCGTGCCGACGCAGGACCTGTCCTTGTTTCGAGAACACCTGAGCGGCTTGTGTACCGAGCTCCTCGCGGATGAAACCATTCTGGCGGCGTCCCCGCGCATCAACCCGGCGCAAGTGGCCGCCATGCCTGGCAGCACCTCGCAACAGGTGGTGAAGTCCGAGTTCTGGCGCCTCGGGTACTCGCGTGCCTGTGTGTGTCTGGATTCGGATGCCGTTTTCATCCGACCGTTTGGCCAAGCGGATTTCATGACACCAGACGGCACGCCCTACACCATGATGGACGAGGCGCACGACCTGCTGGAAGACGCCTTTCGCCGCAAGCGCGAACGCGTGGTCACGGCGTTCAAGGGCGAAGCCGACCTCGTTCAACAGATTTTTCAACGCCCGGGTCGCCGCTACAGCTTTGGCCCCTTTCCTTTGGTGTGGCACCGTGCGGTCTGGGAAAGTCTGGACACCCATTATTTGCAACCCAGAGGCATGAGCTTTGCCGATGCAATCGCACAAGCACCCATCGAATCCCGCTGGTACGGCGAAGCACTCCTAGCCTACAAGGCCGTGCCCCTCATGCCGTGCCAAGCCTTGTTCAAGGTGTATCACTACGCATGGCAATTCGACCAGGATCGCCGCGACGGTGTTTCGATTGATCAACTCGCCAAGTTGTACTGCGGCGTGATTTTTCAGTCAGCTTGGGAACGCGACATGGATTGGCCCAAAGAAGGTGGTGATTGGTTCTCACGCATGGGGCGTCGTTTGCGGCGGCGTCTAGGACGCATATAACCTCCGCTACTCTACAAAACATAAAATCAAGAACAGAGATGAACTACTCAATCGTCATCACGACCTTCGACAAACGATTCGATGAATTTCTTGTTCCTTTAATTAAGAACATTAAATATAAGCGCCCTTCCATTGAAATCATCGTCACAGTTAATGGCGCTTGTCGGGCTGAGTTCAATGAACACTACCGACAGTCATTACTCTCATTCTTGGCCACTCAAAACAACTGCTTCCCCATCGTTTTTCCTAACTTTCAGTCGTTGGCAAAAATGTGGAACCGCGGCATCCTCACCGCAAGCCATGATCGCGTCCTGGTCCTGAATGATGACCTCAACATACCCACACATTCTGAAAATAACTTCTTCGACCAACTTGAACTAGCCCTGTTACAGCAACCAGGCACCTTCAAAATTAACGGTAGTTTTTCACATTTCATCATTGAAAAATCCGAGTTAATAGAGGTCGGTTTTTTTGATGAGCGTTTACTGGGACTCGGCGAAGAGGATGGTGATTTTTATTGGCGCTTTCACGAGAAATACGGGCGTGAAATTGTTTCCATTGAACTTCCAAACATTGACAACATCAATTCCAATATTGCAGACGATGGATACACAAAAGGTATCCGAACTGCCGCCAAATTCAACCGAGATTACATTAAAAACATCAAATACAAGGAAACCCTTCTTGGTGGCTACCGCGGCATGTTTGACAAGCGCGTTAAGAAAAAAGAACTAGATGTGATTCAGTATCCCTACGAAAC
>CANGMW010000084.1 GCA_947454695.1 Comamonadaceae bacterium
CCGAAGAACCAGTTGGCCACATAGATGTGCTTGACCTTGCGGGTGCCCACGGTGCCGAAAAATACGACCGCGAACGAGACCCAGACCAAGGTGATCAGGATGTCAATCGGCCACTCGAGTTCGGCGTATTCTTTGCCGGAGGTGTAGCCCAAGGGCAAGGAAATGGCCGCAGCCAGAATGACCAGTTGCCAGCCCCAGAAGGTGAAGGCGGCCAGCTTGTCACTGAACAGGCTGACCTGACAGGTGCGCTGAACCACGTAATAAGCGGAGGCAAACAAGCCGCAGCCCCCGAACGCGAAGATCACCGCGTTGGTGTGCAGCGGGCGCAAGCGCCCGTAGCTGAGCCACGGAATGCCAAAGTTGAGCTCAGGCCAGGTCAGCTGGGCGGCGATGATGACCCCCACCAGCATGCCAACCACGCCCCAGACCACCGTCATGATGGCGAATTGCCGCACAACCGTATCGTTGTAGACCGTCGCTTTAGTGTTTGGAAAAATCATGTGCACCTCTCGATTGATTGCCTTAAGTCAAGTTTGTCATTGATGGCGTCCCGTCTATTTGACGCACATCAACCGTTTTCAAGAATCCCGCAAAATTCGCTCGCCTTCTGCTTCGATGTCATCAAATTGACCACGGTCTATAGCCCACCAAAGGCCACCCAAAATGAAAAACACCAAAATGACCGACAGGGGGATGAGTAAATAAAGAATGTCCATCTCAATCCTCTTGGGTTAAAGGCACTTGGCGGGCCAATCGCAGGGCATTGAGCACCACCGCCAGCGAGCTCATGGCCATGCCCAAACCGGCCAGCCAGGCTGGCATCCAGCCGGCAACGGCCAGGGGCACGCTCACCAGGTTGTAGGCGGCAGCCCAGAGCAGGTTTTGCCGAACGATGCGCAGGGTGCGGCGCGACAAGCGCAAGCTTTGCGCTACCCGCACCAAATGCTCGCCCAGAACCACGAAATCCGCCTGCGCCTGCGCCAAGGGCACCGACTGTCCCATCACCACCGACACATCGGCACCAGCCAACACCGGCCCGTCGTTGAGGCCATCGCCCACCATGGCCACGCGACGACCCAGTTTTTGCTCGGTCAACAAATAACCCAACTTGTCTTGCGGGGAGCAGGCGCCGCATGCGGTCGTGATGCCTAAAGCCTTGGCCACACGGGCCACCGCCTTGGGGGTGTCACCCGACCAGATCTGCACCTGTACGCCGCTGGCCTGCAAGGCCTTGACAGTGGCCAGCGCATCGGGGCGAATGTTTTCTTGAAGTTCAAACGTGGCGACCCAGCCTTGGTCGTCGCGCAAATGCACCTGCGAGCCGTGGGCCTGGGATATCAACGCCTGCAACACGGGGTTCTGCGAAACCGCCAGCTGGCAAAACTCGGCGCTACCCAGATGGTAGGTTGGCTGCAGCCTCGCATCGGGTTGAGTCGTCTCAGTCAGATTCACTTCGCCACGAACGCCCTGCCCTGCTGACTCTTGAATTGAGCTGATGGCCCCCAAAGGCAAGCCCTGGGCCAGCGCCTGCGCGTGCAGCGCGCGCGACACCGGGTGCAATGAAAACTGCGCCAAGCTGGCGGCCACGGCCAAAGCCTCGTCGCGTGATGTACCTGGCCGGGTTTGGATCGCGCCGATCGTCAAGCCGTCCTGGGTGAGGGTACCGGTCTTGTCAAACACCACCAGATCCACACCCGCCAGTGTTTCCATGGCTTGCAAGCGGCGCACCAGAACGCCTTGGCGCGCCAACGCACCAGCCGAGGCCAGCATGGCCACCGGCGTTGCCAGCGACAGCGCACAAGGACAGGTCACCACCAACACCGCCACGGCCACCATCAAAGCATGAGACGGGTCACGCGACCACCAGAACAAGGTGGCACCCGCCGCCGCCGCGATCACCGCCAACAAAAAGGGTTTAGCCACGCGATCCGCCAACAAGGCCAGTTGCGGCTTGCTGGTGGCGGCACTCTCCATCAAAGCGACGATTTGGGCAAAACGCGTGTTGGCCCCGACCTGGTCCACCCGCACCAGCACCCGGGCCGACAGATTGAAACTGCCGGCTATCACCCGATCCCCCACCGCACGCGCCATGGGGCGGGACTCGCCGGTGAGCAAGGCCTCGTCGGTCTGCGTCTGACCCGACACCACCACGCCATCGGCGGCAAAAGATTCGCCCGGCAAGACTTGGATCACGTCACCGGCTTGCAGCCTGCGCACGGCCACGCGCTCCAAGCGGCCATCGGCCAATTGACGGACCACGCCATCGGGCAAACGGTTCATCAGCGCGTCCAGTGCGCCTGCGGTCCGGTCGCGCAGCCGCAACTCCAGCCAGCGGCCCGTGAGGAGGAAAAAGACAAACATGGTCAGCGAGTCGAAATAAACCTCGCGACCAAACACCCCCGTGGGCTCAAAGGTGCCCAGGCTGCTCACCCCGAAGGTGATGAGGATGCCCAGGGCCACCGGCAAATCCATGCTGATGCGCCGGTGCACCACGTCTTGCCAGGCGCTGGTGAAAAACGGGCCGCAGGAAAAAATCATCATCGGCAGCGTCAACACCCAGGAGGCCCAACGCAGCAGCTGCTCCATCTCCGCGCTCAGGTCACCCGGCTGGGCGATGTAGGCAGGCCACGCGTACATCATCACTTGCATCATGCACAGGCCCGCCACCAACCAGCGCCACAGCGCTTTGCGGGTCTCTTGACGCCGGCGCTCGCTGACAAACGCGTCTTGGGCCGGCAGCAGCTGGTAGCCCGAGCTGGCCACGGCCTGCATCCAGCGCGAGGGCAGGGTTTGCGAAGCCGACCAGACCAAGCGCGCGCGCCGGCTGCCTGCGCTCACCGTGGCGCTGATCACACCGGGCACCGCCAACAGGGCGTCTTCGACCGTCAATGCGCAGGCGGCGCAGTGCATGCCCTGAACCACCACATGCGACTCCCATTGACTCTCAGCGCCCGCCATCGCACGGCTGAACGTCCCCCACTCCTGCGGGTCGTCCAGCAGGGCTTGGTTCAAATCGTCCGGCGAGTTCGATGGCATGCCTGCAAGCTTAGCGGCGGCGGCGGCAAGAAGCTTGATTTAAATCAAGACAGGCCGCGTTGTAAGGCGTTTAATCAGCCCCATCACTTCAACGAAAGGAAGACACCATGTACCAACGCATTCTTGTAGCCACCGACGGCTCCACCCTGTCCAAAAAAGCCGTGAACCAGGCGATTGCCCTGGCCCAACTCACCGGCGCCGAGCTGGTGGCACTGAAGGTGATTCCGCGATATCCCCAAAGTTATTTTGAAGGCGGCGTGGCGCTGGCAGCCAGTGAAGTGGGCCGGATTGAAAAGCAGTGGGCTGACCATGCGCAAGGCGTGGTGGATGCAGTGGCCAAAACGGCCAAGGGCAAAGGCGTGGCAGTCAAGGCCGTCACCGCCAAGTCGGACCTGATCAGCGAGGCCATCATTGCCACCGCCAAAAAGCACAAATGCGATTTGATCGTGATGTCTTCGCACGGTCGTCGCGGCATCAAACGCTTGCTGCTGGGCAGCGAAACGCAACAGGTGCTGACGCACTCGCACACGCCGGTGCTGGTGCTGCGCTAAGAACTTGAGATGACGTCGCTTGGGTGACGTCGTAGCAATTGAAGCTGCCAACCGCGGGCTGGGGTGAAAACGCCAGCCCGCGGTGCTTTAGGGCTGCTCTAGAGGGACTTGTAGGTTTCGCGCAGAATATTTTTCTGCACTTTGCCCATGGTGTTGCGCGGCAACTCGGCCACCACCACACAGCGCTTGGGAATCTTGAAATTGGCCAGCTTGGCCTTGAGGGCCGCGAGCACCGCATCCGGCTGGACCGTGGCCCCCGGCTTGGGCACCACCACGGCCACCCCCACCTCGCCGAAGTCCGCATGGGGCACGCCCACCAAAGCACTCTCGGCCACGCCGGGCAATTCGTTGATGTAGCCCTCAATCTCAGCCGGGTACACGTTGTAGCCGCCGCTGATGATCAAGTCTTTGCTGCGGCCCACAATGGCCACATAGCCGCGCTCATCGATCTTGCCCACATCGCCGGTTTTGAAATAGCCGTCGGCCGTGAACTCTTCGCGGGTTTTTTCAGGCATGCGCCAATAGCCTTTGAAGACATTGGGGCCTTTAACCTGAATGCCGCCGATCTCATTGACCGGCAAATTTTTTCCTGAATCGTCCTGCACCCGCAGGCTCACGCCCGGCAATGGAAAGCCCACGGTGCCGCCACGGCGCTCCCCGTGTTTCGCTTCATACGGGTTGGAGGTGAGCATGGTGGTCTCACTCATGCCGTAGCGTTCCAAAATCGTGTGGCCGGTGCGCTGCTGCCAATCCGTGAAGGTCTCGATCAACAGGGGCGCCGAGCCGGCGACAAACAAACGCATGTTGCGCACGGCCTCGCGGTTCAGCCCCGGTTCGGTGAGCAAACGGACGTACAAGGTCGGTACGCCCATGAACACCGTCGCCTGGGGCATTTTCTCCAGCACGCGCTTGGGCTCGAACTTGGCCATCCAAAACATCTTGCTGCCGTTGAGCAGCGCCCCGTGCAGCGCGACAAACAAGCCGTGCACATGAAAGATGGGCAAGGCGTGGATCAGCACATCGCCTTGACGCCAGCCCCAATAGGTTTTGAGCACCTGCGCGTTGCTGAGCAAGTTGCCGTGGCTGAGCATGGCGCCTTTGCTGCGCCCGGTGGTGCCACTGGTGTACAAAATCGCGGCCAGGTCATCCGCACGACGCGCCACGACCTTGTGCTGATCCGAACAATGGGCGGCGCGATCCAGCAAGCTGCCGGTGCGGTCATCGTCCAAGGTGAAGACGTTTTTCGTGCCGGCCTTGAACGCGAGTTTGCTCACCCAGCCGAAATTCTTGCTGCTGCACACCACCACCGAAGGTTCGGCGTTGCCGATGAAGTACTCGATCTCCGCGCTTTGGTAAGCCGTGTTCAGGGGCAGGAAAACAAAGCCGGCGCGCAAAGTGGCCAAATACAACATGACCGCTTCGACCGACTTTTCCACCTGCACTGCGATGCGCGCACCCTGCGGCAAGTCCAGGGACTGCAGCAGATTGGCCATCATGGCCGAGGCCCGGTCCAAGTCGCGCCAGCTGTAGTGCAGCCCGTTGTCGGTTTCGATCGCCACGGCGTCCAGCTTGGCGGGAAACGCCGCGCGCAAAGCGGCGTACAAATTAATGTCTTGAACCTGCATGAAAAAAACTCTTCAGTGTTTGAGGGCGGGTACGCCCATCACGGCGTCAGGCAAAGCGGTGGCAATGCCGGGAAAAATACAAATCAGCACCACAGCCACCAGCATCAGCACAACAAAAGGCAAGACGCCCCAGATGATGTCGCTCAATGCAATGTCGGGAGCAATGTTTTTGATGACAAAAATATTCAAGCCCACCGGCGGGTGAATGAGGCCGGTCTCCATGACGATGGTCATCAGCACGCCAAACCAGATCAGATCAAACCCGGCGTCTTTAAGGGGCGGCAGGATGATGGGCGCGGTCATGAGAATGATGCTCACCGGCGGCAAAAAGAAGCCCAACAAAATCACCATCACCAGCACGGCAGTGAGCAGCACCCATTTGGAGAGGTGCATGCCCACCACCCACTCCGCGGTGGACTGGCTGATGTGCAGGTAACTCATCACATAAGAGAACAGCAAAGACATGCCGATGATCATCATCAGCATGGTGGACTCTTTGAGCGTGGCCGACAAAATCGGGGCGACATCGCGCGGGCGCCACACGCCGTAGATCACGGCAATCAAGGCCAGTGCCAGCAAGGCACCCAAACCGGCCGTTTCGCTGGGCGTGGCAAAGCCACCGTACAAGGCCACCATCACGCCTACCAGCAACAACACAAAAGGCACGACGCGCGGCAGCATTTCGAACTTTTCGCGGGTGGTGAAGGTTTCTTCTGACAAGAGCGCAGAAGCCGCCCCGGTGCGCAAAAACTCGGCATGGGCCACTTTGTATTCTTTGCGATAACGCACCACCGCGTAGCCCGCAAACAGGCCCACCAAAAGCAGACCCGGGAAAATGCCCGCCAGGAACAAACGGCCCAACGACTGCTCAGCCGCCACCGCGTACAAAATCATGGTGACCGAAGGCGGCAACAAAATACCCAGGGTGCCCCCCGCGGCGATGATGCCGGCCGCAAAACCCGGCGAGTAACCGCGCTTGCGCATTTCCGGAATACCGGCGCTACCGATGGCCGAACAAGTGGCCGGACTCGAGCCGGCCATGGCCGCAAACAGCGCACAGGCAAACACATTGGCAATACCCAGCCCGCCAGGGATGCGCCCCATCCACACATGCATGGCGGCGTACAGGTCCTGACCAGCGCGTGATTTGCCTATCGCCGCCCCTTTAAGAATGAACAAGGGGATGGAGAGCAAGGTGATGCTGGCCATCTCTTCATAGACGTTTTGCGTGACCGTGTTCAGGGCCGACGCAGGCATGAAGAAATACATGAACACCAGCGCCACGCCGCCCAAGGCAAACGCAATGGGCGCGCCCGAGAACATGAACAACAAGGTGACCGCGCCAAAGAGCAGACCCAATTCAAGCAAGCTCATGGTGTCACCTTTGTTTGAGACAGACGAAACCCATTGAGGCAGGCGACCAGTTGCACGGCCAGCTGCAAAGCCAGCAAGGTCATACCCAGCGCCATGAGGCCGTAGGGAATCCACAGTGGCGGCGCCCAGGAGGACGAGGTGGTTTGGCCTTCGGCCCAAGCCTCATGGAACAGCGTCCACGATTTCCAGGAGAAGAAGCTGCAAAACAGAAACCCGAGCAAATCCACCATCACCAGCCGAAAGGCATTGAAGGAACGGGGCAACAAACCGGCAATCGCCTCAATCCCCACATGGCCACGCATCGACTGAACAAAAGCGCCACACAGAAAAGTAGCGCCGACCAGACAGAACACGGCGGCTTCATCCTGCCAGTCGGTGGAGGCTTGCATCAGGTAGCGCGAGACCACGCTGTAGGTCAGCACCAATGAGGCCGCCAGCAAACCCAGCATGCCCAGCAAGACCATGGCCTGATTGACCCACAGCAGCAGCCGGGCCAAGGGCTTGAGAAAGCCCGGTGTGTGGGGGTCGATTTGCGCCGAAACGTTGGGAGCGTCGATGCCGTGGCTCATAGCAATTTTTGGGCTGCTTTGAGCAAGGTGGCGCAGGATTCATTCTTGTCGTTGAAATCCTTCCACGCCGTGTCGCGCGCAATGGCTTGCCATTTTTTCAAAACTGACTCATCCATGTCATAGACCTTGGCGCCAGCCTTGGCATAAATATCGGCCACCAACTTGTCGTCGGCCTTGGCGGCGTCTTTGGCAAAGGTCTCCAGTTCCGCGCCCACCCCCATCACGACATCCTGTTGGGCTTTGGGCAGTTTGGCGAACACTTCTTTGGAGATCATCAAAGGCTCGAGCATGAACCAATAGGTCTTGTTGCGCCCGGTGACCAGGTGTTTGGCAATCTCTTCCAGCTTGAAGGAAATGAAACTGGTGCTCGACGTCATGGCCGCATCCATCGCGCCGGTTTGCATGGCTGCGTAAATTTCATTGGACGGCAAGGTGATCACCGAGGCACCGGCCTGTTTGAGCATCATGTCCATCTCGCGGCTGCCGCCGCGCACTTTCAAGCCCTTGGCGTCCTCCGGCGTGAGCAAGGGGCGGGTGCGGCTGGCCACACCGCCGGCCTGCCAGATCCAGCTCACGATCATCACGCCTTTGTCGTCCAGCACTTTGCTCAGCAGTTTGCCGATCTCGGCGTTTTTCCAGGCGGCGCCTTGTTCGTAACTGGGCACCAGGGCGGGCATCAGGCCGATATTGGTTTCGGCCACTTCGCCGCCGGCGTAGGACAAAGGCACCAGGCTCATGTCCAGGGCGCCTTTGCGCATGGAGGAAAACTGGGCATTGGTCTTCATCAGGGAAGAGCCCGCATACACCGACGCCTTCAAAGCGCCGCCGGTTTTTTTCTCCACATCGGCCGCAAAACGGCGGCACAGGCGGTCGCGAAAATCCCCTTCGGTGAGCGTTCCACCCGGGAATTGGTGGGAAATTTTCAGCGTGTTGCCGGACTGAGCCCAGGCCGTTGCACCGCTGGCCGACAAAGCCGAAGCGCCCATCAGGTGCGCGAAATCACGTCGTGTCAAAGTCATCGCTGTCTCCTCGTGTTTTTATACAAACTGACTTAAATATCCTACTACACAAGTCAAGAACAACCTTGCGCTTGGCGGTTATGGCTGTAGGCACAAGGTCATGGCTTAAGCCAATTCTGTGGACTTGACCCGGCCACCCCACCACCACAGGCCCAGGCCGCCCAGCACCATGGGTACACACAGCCATTGCCCCATGCTCATCCCCAGGGACAAGAGCCCCAGATGCGCATCGGGCTCGCGGAAAAACTCGGCCACAAAGCGCAATACGCCGTAGCCCATCAGGAACAAGGCGGACACCCGACCCTGCGCACGCGGTTTGCGGGCAAACCACCACAGCACCACAAACAGCAGCAAACCTTCCAAAAAGAACTGGTAGACCTGCGAGGGATGCCGCGGCAAGCCGGAGCCGCTGCCGGGAAACACCATGCCCCAGGGCAAGGCCGGGTCGCAAAAGCGCCCCCATAACTCGCCGTTGATGAAATTGCCCACCCGCCCGGCCGCCAAACCGGTGGGCACGCAAGGTGCCACCAGATCGGTTACCTGCAAAAACGGCTTGCGGCGCGAGCGGGCAAACCAGACCATGGCCACAATCACCCCCAGCATGCCGCCGTGAAAACTCATGCCGCCCTGCCAGACCGCCAACATCTCCAGCGGGTGTTGGGCGTAATACAGCGGCTTGTAGAACAAGCAGTAGCCGATGCGCCCGCCCAGCACCACGCCCATCACGCCGAAAAACAGGATGTCTTCCACCTGCTGGCGCGACCAGGCCGCTTCGCCGCGCAGCGAGGCAAAGGGTTCGTGGCGCAGCCTGCGCAGGCCCAAGAGCATGAACAGACCGAAAGCCGCCAAATAGGTCAGGCCGTACCAGTGAATGGCCAAAGGCCCGAGTTGCAAGGCCACCGGGTCGATATGAGGATGAATCAGCATGCCCGCATTGTGCCGCACGGCTCAGCGCAGCTCAGGCCCGCCCGGTCGCCTTACCTTACACTTGAGCCCTCCTGAAATCACACTCTGTCCGGAACATCGCATGGAAACCAAAGTCATCCAGATCAACCGCCGCTCGGCCAACATCACCGAGGGCAAGTCCCGCGCCCCCAACCGCTCCATGTACTACGCCATGGGCTACGAGGAAAGCGATTTCAAGAAACCGATGATCGGCGTGGCCAATGGCCACAGCACCATCACGCCTTGCAACTCCGGTCTGCAAAAGCTGGCCGATGCCGCCATTGCCGGTATTGAAGAAGCCGGCGGCAACGCCCAGGTCTTTGGCACACCCACCATCTCGGACGGCATGGCCATGGGCACCGAAGGCATGAAGTACTCGCTGGTCAGCCGCGAGGTGATGTCGGATTGCATTGAGACTTGCGTGCAAGGCCAGTGGATGGACGGCGTGCTGGTGGTCGGCGGTTGCGA
>CANGMW010000085.1 GCA_947454695.1 Comamonadaceae bacterium
TGAGCGTGAGCGATTCGGTGGCCCATTTGCAAGCCAACCTGAGCAGCCTGCTCACTGCGGGCAGCAAGCTTCAAGCGATTGCCACCGGCGACAACCAGCCGGCTGATCTGTCGCTGACGTTGGGCCAATACAGCAGCACCTTCACGGCCAAACTGAGTAATTTGCACGCCACGGTGAGTGGTTTGGCGGCTAATAACGTGGCCGCCATCATCGCAGACGCGCATGTGAGCAGCGTGGCCGTGAGCGATAGCCTGAGCCATGTGAGCGCCAGCCTGGACGCGCTGCAAGCCCACGCTGACAAAATTTCCGGCATCACGCTCACGGGCGCAGAACACACGCTGAGCCTCAGCGCGACTGATCTGGCCTCGCATGTCGACGCCCTCAGTCTGGTGAGCGGCTTGCAGGTGTCTGTCTCGGACAGCTCGGTCAATTTGCTCAGCCACGACGATGCGCTGCAAGCGGCCTACCAGGCGGGCGTTCTCAGTGCGGTTCAGGTGAGTGACAGCACGGGCAATCTGTTGGTACTGGGCGCGGCAGATGTGAGCGCGGTGCTCAGCCATGCCAGCGCCTGGGTGGATTTAGGCGTGACCCAACTCGGCATTGGGGCTGACCCCCTGGTACTGGATGTGAGCAAGGCCCAAACCATGGCGCTCAACGGCATGAGTTTCTCCCCGGACAGCACCGCAGCGAGCTTGGTGCTCAACGTTGGCGATCTGGCGGCGCTGGATTTGACACAGCTGTCCAGTTTGCACAGCCTGGGCCTGAGCAGCATCAGCGTGCACGACAACGTGGCCAATATCACCGGGCAAGCCAGCTTGATTGAAGGCTTGCTCAGCCAGCTCGACTCGGTGTGCGTGGTGGACGACTCCACGCAAATCGTCAGTGCGCTGGACACGCTCAACACACTGGCGGCACTCGGCGACTTCAGCACCATTGAATTCACCGACAGCGACCCGGTGCTCACCCTCACCACTGAGCAGTACAACAGCGATCAATTGGCGCTGAGCCTGATCACACAAAGCTACAGCATGAACATTGTGGACACGCCCCCGACGCCACCGGTCGTAGCCGCAGAATTCACCCTGATTGATCCGACGGCGGTGTCTACAGACTTGGCGGCGCAGATTGAATCGGCGGTGATGGGCAGCAACACGGGTATCGTGCTCGACCCAAGCTCGCTCACCGTGGTGGCGGGCAATTCTTCGCTGGCGTTTTATGACGGCAGCCTGAGTGCGCTGGGCATGGGCAAAGGCTTGTTGATCACCACCGGCACCATGCCTGGCACCAGTAACACCGTGAGTTATTTTGGCCAGGACAACGGCATGACGGGTGACACCTCGCTGGACCAGGTCGTCAACACGGTATTTGCCACACAGTCGTATGACGCGAGCTCGTTGAGCTTTTCATTCACGGTGACCGATGCCAACATCAAAGGCGTGACCTTCAACATGGTGTTTGGCAGCGACGAATTCCCGGAATGGGTCGATGCGTTTGTGGACATTGCAGTGGTTCTGGTCAACGGCGTGAACGTGGCGTATTTCAACCACGACCCCATGGCCCCTTTGAGCGTGATCGGCTCCAACCTGGCCAACAACTACTACATCGACAACACCGGCAATCTGGACGCCAACGGCACGGCCATCCCCGGCACACCGTCTACCCTGCCGATTGAATACGATGGCGTGAGCCATCCTTTGACCATCGTCGCACCCGTTCAGCAAGGTGTGAACACCATCAAAATTGCGATTGCCGATACCGGCGACCATATTTACGACAGCGGGTTGTTCATCTCCGCTTTGGCCCCCACCTCTTCGCCCGTGACGGGCATCGACCTGCCTCAGACAGGCACGCAGAGCGACGACACCCTGTCTGGCAACTCCAGTTCCGATTTACTGACGGGCCTGGGCGGCAATGACACCTTGCATGGCGCAGGCGGAGACGATGTGCTGCTTGGCGGGGCAGGCAATGACCAACTCTACGGCGACACGGGCAATGACTTTTTGGACGGCGGTACGGGCACCAACACCTTGCTAGGGGGTGAAGGCAATGACACCTTGTTGCACGCCTCGGGGTCGGACAGCCTGGACGGCGGCACCGGCTTAGACACCCTCAAGGTGGACCACAGCACGGCCACCACGGGTGAAGTGCTCACCTTGCTCGCCCCCGAACAAGTCACTCACTTGGCGGACGGCAGCACGGTGACCGGGGTTGAGGCGCTGGACTTTAGCGGCGGCTCAGGCAATGACGTCATCACAGGCAATGCAGGCGACGACGTGTTGCGTGGCGGTGAGGGCACGAACGTGCTGTGCGGCGGGGGCGGCAATGACCAGCTCATGGGCGGCAGCGGGCAAGATACGGCGGTCTACAGCGGCAACTTCCTGGATTACCTGGTGACCAAAATCGGCGACGCCACCTACAGCGTGCAGGACCTGCGCACAGGCTCAACCGATGGCACCGACACCTTGACGGGCATCGACCACCTGCAGTTTGCCAATAGCACCCACAGCATCAGCGAGTGGAATGCACAAGGCAGCACGATCAACGGCACCAATAACGATGATCTGATCAACAGCAGCACATGCCTGACATTGTCGAATTCAGGGGACATCCTCAACGGCTTGGGCGGCGACGACATCATCCGCGCAGGCGACGGCTCTGACCACATCGATGGGGGCAGCGGCAATGACAAACTCTTTGGCGGCAACGGCGACGATGTGCTCATCGGCGGCTTGGGCAAAGATGAACTCACCGGCGGCTTAGGTGCAGATACCTTTATGTTCAGCAACCTGTCCGACTCTTTGGTCAGCACCTTGCTTAACCCCGATCGCACGGATGACATTTTGGACTTCAACTCGTCTCAAAACGACAAGATTGATTTGACCTGGCTGGAGCAAAGCCTGGGCTTTGGTAGCAGCCAAACGATGACACTGGTCAGCAGCTTGTCCAACCAGGCAGGTCAAATGGTTCAGACCAAACACGGTGACGGCTTTTTATTGCAAATTGACTGCAACGGTGACGGTGCTGCCGAATTTGCAATCCAAGTCGACAGCTTGGTCAAACTGGTTCAGGCCAACTTCATCGTCTGAAGCGGCCTTACTCCTAAACCTACACCGACACAGACGCCACCACCGGCTGGGCCGGCACCACGGGCAGGCGCATGAGGTGGTCAAACGCGCTCAGGGCCGCCTTGGCGCCGTCGCCGGTCGCGATGATGATTTGCTTGAAAGGCACGGTCGTTGCATCCCCCGCCGCAAACACGCCCGGCAGATTGGTGGCACCGCGGGCGTCCACCACGATTTCGCCGTGACGGCTCAACTCGAGCGTGCCTTGCAACCACTCGGTGTTGGGCACCAGGCCGATCTGCACGAACACGCCTTCGAGTTCAATCAAGTGCGATGCGCTGCTGGTGCGATCGGTGTAACGCAAGCCGTTGACCTTTTGGCCGTCGCCGGTGATCTCGGTCGTCTGGGCGTTGGTGTGGATCGTGACATTGGGCAAGCTCTTGAGCTTGTTCACCAAGACCGCATCGGCACGCAAGGCCTCACCGAACTCCAACAAGGTGACCTGCGCCACCAGGCCGGCCAGATCAATCGCGGCTTCCACGCCGGAGTTACCGCCGCCAATCACGGCCACCCGCTTGCCTTTGAACAAGGGGCCGTCGCAGTGCGGGCAATAAGCCACGCCTTTGTTTTTGTACTGCTCTTCGCCCGGCACATTCACATTGCGCCAGCGCGCCCCGGTGGAGAGGATGACGCTGCGTGCCTGCAACACCGCGCCCGAGCTCATTTGCACACCGATCAAGCCGCCGGGCTCACTGGCCGGGATGAGTTTGTCGGCACGCTGCAAATTCATGATGTCCACGTCGTAGGACTTCACATGCGCTTGCATGGCCGCCACGAGCTTGGGGCCATCCGTCTGCGTGACGGAAATAAAGTTTTCAATACCCAGCGTGTCATTGACCTGACCGCCAAAACGCTCGGCAGCCACACCGGTGCGGATGCCTTTGCGTGCGGCGTACACCGCAGCGGCTGCGCCGGCCGGGCCACCGCCGACGATGAGCATGTCGTAAGGGGCTTTGGCAGAGAGTGTGGCGGCGTCACGCGCGGCAGCGCCGGTGTCGATCTTGGCCAGAATTTCTTCCACGCCCATGCGGCCCGAGCCAAAGTTTTCACCGTTGAGGAAAATGCTGGGCACGGCCATGATCTGGCGCGCATTGACTTCGTCCTGGTACAGCGCACCATCAATCGTCACCACACGCACCTTGGGATTGAGCACCGCCATCAGATTGAGGGCCTGCACCACCTCCGGGCAGTTGTGGCAGCTCAAGGACATGTAGACCTCGAAGTTGAACTCCCCGTCCAGGCCGCGAATTTGCTCAATCACCGCCGGCTCCACCTTGGGCGGATGACCGCCCACCCACAGAAGCGCCAACACCAGTGAGGTGAACTCATGGCCCATCGGAATCGCCGCAAAACGAACACCCATGTTGTAGCCAATCCGGTTCAGACTGAACGACGGCTTGCGCGCGTCCTCACCATCGGTACGCAGCGTGATCTTGTCCGACTGCGCGACCACGTCTTGCAGCAGACCCGCCATCTCGCGTGAACTGTCGCTGTCGTTCAAGGATGCGACGATTTCAAACGGCTGGGTGACGCGTTCAAGGTAGGCTTTGAGCTGAGTTTTAAGGGTGTCGTCCAACATGGTGTGCTTTCTGGGGTATCTGAGGAGAGAGGCGAAAAGCCAGGCGCTTGTTCGCGGGTGGCAGACCAGCCCGAAGGCTGGCCTGCAAGGGGCTTAGATCTTGCCCACGAGGTCCAAAGACGGCGTCAAGGTTTTTTCGCCTTCTTTCCACTTGGCGGGGCACACTTCACCGGGGTGGCTGGCCACGTACTGAGCAGCCTTGACCTTGCGCAGCAGTTCCTTGGCGTCGCGGCCGATGCCGTTGTCATGGATTTCGCACAGCTTGATCTCGCCTTGCGGGTTGATCACGAAGGTGCCGCGCAGCGCCATGCCTTCTTCTTCGATCATCACCTCGAAGTTGCGGGTGATCGTGCCGGTGGGGTCGCCGATCAGCGGGTAGTTCACTTTCTTGATGGCTTCGGACGTGTCGTGCCAGGCTTTGTGGGCGAAGTGGCTGTCGGTGGACACGCCATAGACTTCAACGCCCATTTTCTTGAACTCGGCATAGTTGTCGGCCAGGTCTTCGAGTTCGGTCGGGCAGACAAAGGTGAAGTCAGCCGGGTAGAACATGACCACGGACCATTTGCCTTTGAGGTCTTCGCTGGTCACAGGCACAAATTTGCCGGCATGGTAGGCGGTGGCTTTGAACGGCTTGACTTGGGTATTGATAAGAGACATGGACAACTCCTGAAGTGGTTAAACAAAACACCGGTTGTTTTTGAACCGATGGGGGAAGTATAGATAGGTACTATTGATTTGTATATTTTGATTTGCTTATCCTATTGATTAGTTAAAGCTATCGCCAGCCGTGTCAATCAAACACTCAAAGAAGTCTGCTAATCCGCCAGCAGGGGCGGCAAGGCGCTGGCCAGCACTTTGTCGATGCGTCGCCCGTCCAAGTCCAGCACCTCAAAGCGCCAGCCTACGCACTCGATGCGTTCACCGACTTGCGGCAAGTGCCCACTCACCGCCAACAACAAGCCCGCCAGGGTGTTGTAGCGCCCGCGATCTTCGTCAGGCAGTTCCCGGATACCCAGTCGCACCTTGAGCTCGCTGCTGGGCATGAGCCCGTCCAGCAGCCAGGAGCCGTCCTCGCGCGGGGTGGCCCAGGCATCGGCATGGGTGACGGGCTGCAGCTCGCCGGTGATGGCTTCGAGCAAATCACCCGGGGTGACCATGCCCTGCACCACCCCGTACTCGTCCACCACAAACACCATGCGCACCGACTGGGCGCGGAATTGCTCCAGCAACTCCATGCCGGAAAGAGTTTCCGGCACAAACACCGGGCTGATGACCTGCGACTCGATGCTGTCATCCGACGCACCCAGGGCCAGCAGTTTGCCGATGTTGATGATGCCCACCACATCGTCAAGTGAGCCCCGGCACACCGGGTACCAGGAGTGCGACTCGTCTGGGCCAGTTTGTGCCACCTGGGCCAGGCATTGCGCCGGCGTGGCCGACGCGCTCAGCCACTGAATGTCAGCCCGGGGCACCATCAGCGAGGCCAGCAAGCGCTCGTCCAGGTTGAACACGTTTTGCACCATCTGGTGCTCCTGCTCTTCGATCAGGCCGGCGTCTACGCCCTCTTCCAGACTGGCCGAAATTTCTTCTTCGGTCATGACGTGCGAACCGCGGGTGTCGATGCGCAGCAGGTGCAACATGCCCTGTGTCGTGGCGGCCAACAATTTGACAAAGGGCTTGGCCGCGGTGGCCAGCCAGAGCATGGGGCGTGCCACCCAGCGCGCGACCCGCTCCGGGTAAAGCTGGCCGATGCGCTTGGGCACCAACTCGCCAAAGATGATGGTGGTGAAGGTGATGGCCGTGACCACCAGCGCAGTGGCCGTGATGGCCGAGGCGTTCTGGCTCACGCCCCAGCCCTGCAGCCAGATGGCCACGCCTTCGCTGAAGGCCGCTTCGCCCACGATGCCGTTGAGCACGCCAATGGAGGTGATGCCCACCTGCACGGTCGAGAGAAATTGGTTGGGGTTGTCCAGCAGGGTCAAGGCCGCTTGCGCGCCGCCATCACCCGCCTCGGCCATCGCCGACAAACGCGCTTTGCGGCTGGCCGCCAGGGCCAACTCGGACATGGCAAACACGCCGTTGAGCAGCGTCAGAAAAACAATGAGCAGAAATTCCATGAATCCCAAGCGACAATGAACACCATGGCACTCTACCTGATTGGCGATGTGCAGGGCTGCGACGCTGCACTGCAAAGGCTGCTGGATGAAATTTCTTTTTCAGCCAGCCGCGACACCGTGTACGTGCTGGGCGATCTGGTCAACCGCGGGCCGGACTCGGCGGGCGTGCTGCGCCGCCTGATGCGCTATGGTGACGCCGCGCGCTGTTTGCTGGGCAACCACGACCTGCATTTGCTCGCCATGGCGCATGGCGTTCGGCGTGCCCACAAGCTCGACACGGTGGACAACATCCTCACCGCACCCGACAAAACAGACATGCTCCAGTGGCTGCGCCAGCAAGCCATGGCCCGACTCGAGTCTGTGCACGGCCTGCCGGTGCTCATGGTGCATGCGGGGGTGCTGCCCGAGTGGACCGCCGAGCAAACGGTGGCCTTGGCCGGTGAGGTACAGGACGTCTTGCGCAGTGATGATCTGCCGGATTTTTTGCAGGCGATGTACGGCAACGAGCCCGATGCCTGGCAAGACACGCTCCAAGGCAGCGAACGCTTGCGTGTGGTGGTCAACGCCCTGACCCGGCTGCGCTTTTGCACGGTAGACGGGCGCATGGAATTCAAGACCAAGGACTCGATGGCCCAAGCCCCTGCGGGTTACCTGCCGTGGTTTGATGTGCCAGGCCGCAAAACGGCCAACACCACCGTGGCCTTCGGGCACTGGTCTACCTTGGGGACTTTGAATCGCCCCCACTTGCTGTCGCTGGACACCGGTTGTGTGTGGGGTGGCTGTCTCACCGCAGCGCGCTTGTCAGCGCCCACTGTTGGCAACGCGCTCTCGTGCGAGCTGATTCAAGTGAAATGTGAAGCAGCCCAGGAACCGGGCCGCTCGGGCTGAGTCAGATCACTCGGACTTGAACAAGGCGGCGACTTTGCGTTTGGGCTTGATGTTGGCAGACACCCGGTTGGTCGGGCGGGCGGTCGCTTCCCAGGTGGCCGGTGCGGCCGCTTCGGTCGACTCCGGGGCTTCATAGGGCTTGTCAAAGAAGGGGTCGCGTGACACCGGCGCGGGACGCGCGTAGTCGCGTTGCGGGGCGCGTTCTTCGCGGCGCGGCGCTTCATCGCGTTCAGCGTACATGCGACGGCCGTCGTTGATGCGGCCCTGGCGGCGGATGTTGGGCTGGTCTTCCTCGAACTCCACCGCTTCCAAATCAATTTTGGTTTTGATGAGTTTTTCGATGTCAGCCACCAGCCGGGCATCCTTGCCCGACACAAAGCTCACGGCCAAACCCGAAGCACCGGCGCGACCGGTGCGCCCAATGCGGTGCACATAGTCTTCGGCGTTGAAGGGCACATCAAAGTTGAACACCGCCGGCACGTCCTTGATGTCCAAGCCGCGGGCGGCCACATCGGTACAGACCAGCAAATCCACTTCGCCTTTTTTGAAGGCATCCAGTGCTTTGAGGCGCTCATCCTGGCTCTTGTCGCCATGCAAGGCCGCCGTTTTGAGGCCTTCGCGTTCCAGCGAGCGGGCCAGGCGGGCGCACCCGAGCTTGCTGTTCACAAACACAAAGGCCTGCTTCATGCCGCGCTGGCGCAGGATCTGATGCAGGGCATGGCGTTTGTCGTCTTCGCCGACGCTGTAGAAATGCTGCTCCACGGTCGAGGCGGTCGCGTTGGAGCGCGCCACTTCAATGGTGACCGGGTCTTGCAAGTAGCTGCCGGCGAGCCGTTTGATTTCGGAGGAAAACGTGGCCGAGAACAAGAGCGTGGTGCGCTGCTTGGGCAGGAAACTCAAGATGCGCTGCAGGTCAGGCAAGAAGCCGATGTCCAGCATGCGGTCGGCTTCGTCCAGCACCACGTACTCAACTTGGTTGAGCACCGCGTTCTTGGCCTCGATGTGGTCCAACAACCTGCCTGGTGTGGCCACCAGCACCTCAACGCCTTTTTTCAACTCAATCGTCTGCGGCTTCATGTCCATGCCGCCAAACACCACCGCACTGCGCAGGTTGGTGTACTTGGCATACAGCTTGACCTGCTGGGCAACCTGGTCGGCGAGTTCACGGGTGGGCAACAACACCAAGGCGCGCACCGGATGGCGGGCGGGTGAGGTGGAGGTGTTTTCGTGTTTGAGCAAGCGCTGCAACAAGGGCAGGGAGAAAGCAGCCGTCTTACCGGTGCCGGTCTGGGCGGCGCCCATGACGTCGCGGCCTTGCAGCACCATTGGAATGGCCTGCGCTTGAATCGGCGTCATGCTTTCGTAGCCCATTTCGGCCACGGCTTTGGCCAGCGAGGGCGCCAGCGAGAGTTCAGAGAAGGAGGTTGTCATTACCCTCTATTGTCGCATTTTGAGGTGACAGGTCGTTTTGGGGTCCATTCCACGCCACAGAGGATGAGGCGTGCTTGGGGGTATGCCGGGTTCCTCATGGTGCGGGCACGCACAAATCGTCACCCGGCACACCCCCAGCACGCCGTGAAGGCCTTTGGCCCGCGATGCCCTCGAAGAGAGAAACAAGCCCAGTCAGATGGAAGCTAAGCGCCAATTCACCAGAGAGATCCGGGTGTGGCTGGGGCGGAACGCCGATCTCATGCGCCTGGCGCATCATGAGGCGATCAGACCCAGCCGCACCCGGGCCGGTCTGGCCGGCCAGACCGGCGCGACACCATCAACCCAAAGAAAATCAGGTCTTCGGCAAAGTCACGCCACGCTGACCCTGTTATTTGCCGACACGTTCCTTGTAGCTGTTTTCGCACACATCGTCGGGGTCGCTCTCAA
>CANGMW010000086.1 GCA_947454695.1 Comamonadaceae bacterium
GCCTGGGCGCGCGTCACCCGCGGCGGGCGGGGCAGGGCGTAGAGGTCGGCGGCCAAATCCATGTAGTCGCCCATCTTCATCGTTGAATCGTCGTTCACGTTGTAGCTGCGTTGCGCTTGGCCGCGCCACAGCGCCAGCACGCAGGCGCGCGCGAGATCATCCGCATGGATGTGGTTGGTGAACACATCGTCTTCGGGTTGCAGCACCGGCGTGCCGCGTAGCAGCCGCTCGCGCGGGGTACCGCCCGCGCGGTCCGGGGCGTAAATGCCTGGAATGCGCAGGATGCTCACGACGGTTTGGCTGGTGTGACCCAGTTGTCGCACGCTGTGTTCGGCCGCCACGCGGCGCTGGCCGCGCGCGGTGCGGGCCTGCAGCGGGCGGTGTTCAGCCACCCAGTCTCCCGCGCAGTTGCCGTACACGCCGGTGGTGGAGCCATACACCAAACTTTGGGGCACGGTGCGTCGGCGCAGTGCGCGCATCAATGCCAGCGTGCGCGGATCGCCCGGTCCTTCGCCCGGTGGCGGCGCCAGGTGCAGCACGCGGGTGGCCAGGCCGGCCAGCCGTTGCAGGGTGTGTGCCTGGTCCAGGTTGCCGAGCAGTGGGGTGATGTTTTGAGCGCGCAACACAGGTGCGCGTTCGGGGCTGGAGGTCAGCGCCATGACCCGTACCCGTGGGTTGAGCACGCGCGCGGCGCGCAGGCCCACATCGCCACAGCCGATGATGAGGATGCGTTCGCGCCGGAAGCGCGCGGGCAGAGCGCCCAAGGGGGATTGGTTTGAAGGCAAAATCAGAGGCTTTAGAAAAACAATTACTCAAGGATAACGAAAAGATGTCCAGCAGCGAAAACAACACGGCGTTTCAGGTCAACGTTCAGCCCAGCGGGCGCAGCTTCAGTGTCGACCCGGGCGAGACCCTGCTGGCCGCGGGCATTCGTCAAGGCATTGGCCTGCCCTATGGTTGCAAAGACGGGGCCTGCGGCTCCTGCAAGTGCAAGATGCTATCCGGCACGGTGGTGCACGGGGCACATCAGGACAAGGCGCTGAGTGCGGCGGAAGAAGCGGCCGGCATGGTGTTGACCTGTTGCGGTGTGCCGCAAAGTGATGTGGTGCTGGAGTCGCGCCAGGTGAGTCAGGAAGGGTCTTTTCCGATCAAGAAAATGCCGGTGCGTGTGCGCCAGATGAGCAAGGTCTCGGACGATGTGATGCTGGTGCATTTGCAGCTGCCCGCCAACGACAACTTCGCCTTTCATGCCGGCCAGTATGTCGAATTTTTATTGCGCGATGGCGACCGGCGCAGCTACTCGATGGCTAATGCGCCGATACCCGTGTCCGCACCAAACGATGGCACGCCCCCGGTGGGACCGAGCGTGGAGTTGCACATCCGGCACATGCCCGGTGGCAAGTTCACCGACCATGTGTTTGGGGCGATGAAAGAGAAAGACATCCTGCGGGTGGAGGGGCCTTACGGCAGCTTTTACCTGCGCGAAGATTCAACTAAGCCGATCATCCTGCTGGCCTCGGGTACCGGGTTTGCGCCGATCAAGGCGGTGATCGAGCACATGCAGCAAAAAGACATCCAGCGCCCCGCAGTGCTGTATTGGGGCGGACGTCGGCCCGGTGATCTGTACCTGGACGACTGGGTGAAGGACAAACTCGCGCAGATGCCCCAGCTGCGTTATGTGCCGGTGATCTCTGATGCCAGCGCGCAAGACGCGTGGACCGGCCGAACCGGTTTTGTGCACCGTGCGGTGCTCGAAGATTTTCCGGATCTCTCGGGATATCAGGTCTACGCCTGTGGCGCGCCGATCGTGGTGGACTCTGCACGGCGCGACTACACGCACGCCGGTTTGCCCGAGGAAGAATTTTTTGCCGACGCGTTCACCAGCGCGGCCGATAAAACGCCCGCCACGGCCTGAAAGTTTCACCATGCACACCAAGCGACAAACCCTTCAAGCCCTGATGCTGGCCGGCTCTGCGCAGGTGTGGCCCGCTGTGCAGGCCCAGCACAAGCCGATTCGCCTCATCGTGCCTTACGCGCCTGGTGGGCCGATTGACATCACCGCCCGCGTGTTGGCCGAGCAGGTCAAGGACAGTTTGGGGACGGTGATTGTGGACAACCGTGCCGGGGCCGGTGGCAATATCGGCGCCGACGCGGTGGCTAAGGCGGCACCGGATGGGCTGACGATTGGCATTGCTGCCACGGCCACCCATGCGATCAATCCTTGGCTCTACAGCCGCATGCCCTACAAGGCCGACACCGACTTTGCGCCCATCACCCAGATCCTGCGGGTACCCAATGTGCTGGTGATGAATGCCGACACCGCGCAGCGCCTGAATATCCACACCCTGGCCGACTTAATAGCCTATGCCAAGGCCAACCCGGGCCGGCTGAACTACGGCAGCGGCGGCAATGGCAGCGCCGGCCATTTGGCGGGCGAAATGTTCAAGGCACAAGCCGACATTTTTGCCGTGCACATTCCCTACAACGGCGGCAACCCGGCGCAGCTGGCCTTGCTCAGCGGGCAAGTGGATTTCAACCTGGACAACCTGGCCACCGCCGCACCCAATATCCGCTCGGGCAAGCTCAAGGCACTGGCCGTGACCACGCTTAAGCGTTCGCCGGCCTTGCCGGAGGTGCCAGCCGTGGCAGAAACCTTCAAGGGTTTTTCGATTGATACCTGGTGGGGCTTGGTGGCGCCTGCGGGCACGCCGCCTGAGGTGGTGAGCCGTTTGAATCAGGCCTTTGTGGCGGCGCTGAAGTCGCCCCAGACCCAGGCACGGTTTTCAGGCCTCTTGGCTGAACCCGTACCGAGCACCCCAAATGAATTTGGCGAGTTCATGAAGCATGAACTCGCCAAATATGAGCGGGTGGTGAAAGCCTCAGCAGCCCGGGTGGACTGAGAGGCCCAAGGCCCGATTATTTTTTCGCTGCGTAGACGAAATCCACACGGCGGTTTTCAGCCCAGGCGGCTTCGTCGTGACCGGCGGCTTTGGGCTTTTCTTTGCCAAAGCTCACGGCTTCGACTTGCGCAGCGTTCACGCCTTGGGTCTGCAAAGCACGCTTGACGGCTTCAGAACGCTTTTGGCCCAGTGCCAAGTTGTATTCACGGCCACCGCGCTCGTCAGCATTGCCTTCCAGGCGCAGAGCGAGTTCGGGGTGGGCTTTGAGGAACTTAGCGTTTTGTTCCACCATGGCGGTGAACTGGGCCTTGATCGTGTACACGTCAAAATCAAAGTACACGCTCTTGGGCATGTCGGTGGGGATTGCCGAGTTTGCATTGGCAGGTGCCACATTGGCCACAGCGGATTTGGAGGTGGCTTCAGCGGCGGCGGGGGCTGCTTTGCTGTTGCTGTCAACCGGGGTGCTGGAGCATGCGGCCAGAATCAAGGCAGCGGCGATAACGAGAATAGGGGTGAATTTCATGAGAGTTCCAATGGTTATACGAGATCGGAGCGAATATACCACGCCAGTTACAAGGTTTTGCTGACGCCAAGGCCCAAGAACTTAGTCAAACCCGCGCCGCTAAAGGGTTTCGCCTAAATACGCGGTTCGCACGGCCGGGTCGTTGAGCAAGCTGCGACCTTCGCCTTGCAAGGTGATGAGGCCGGACTCCATCACGTAGCCGCGATGCGCCAAGGCCAGGGCCCGGCTGGCGTTTTGCTCAACCAGCAAAATGGTCATGCCCTCGGAGGAGACGGTTTGGATCACCTCGAAAATTTTGTCCACCATCAGCGGGCTCAGGCCCATGGACGGCTCGTCCAGCAACAGCAGGGTGGGGCGGCTCATCAAGGCGCGACCCATGGCCAGCATTTGCTGCTCGCCGCCGCTCAAAGTCCCTGCCAATTGCGACAGGCGCTCGCGCAAGCGGGGAAACAGCGCCAACATGCGCTCCAGATCGTGCGCGACCCCGGCCTTGTCGGTGCGGGTGTAGGCGCCCATTTGCAGGTTTTCCAGAATGCTCATACGGGTGAACACGCCGCGCCCTTCGGGCACCATGCCCAGCCCCTGGCGGACTAGATCCCAGGTGCCCAGCCCGGCGATTGACTGGCCCTGAAAAACGACCTCGCCCGCGAACGGCAATGCGCCGGTGATGGCTTTGAGGGTGCTGGTTTTGCCCGCACCATTGGAGCCGATGAGGCTCACGAGTTCACCGGGGTAGACCTCCAGGTCAATCCCTTTGACGGCTTGAATGCCGCCATAAGCCACTTGCAGGCCGCTTACTTGCAGAACGGGGTGTGTGCTCATGCGCCCGCTCCTTGCGTTGGGGTGACGGGTGTGGGCGTCGGTGAAGTTGTTGGTGAAGTCTTGGGTGTGCTCGCGTGGCCCAAATAAGCCTCGATCACCGCGGGGTGGCTTTGAACCTGGGCCGGTGTGCCTTGGGCGATGACCTTGCCGTAGTCCAGCACGGTGACGTATTGGCAAAGTCCCATGACCAGTTTCACATCGTGTTCGATCAGCAAAATGCTGCAGCCGTCTTGTCGGATGCGCTCGATCAAGCCACGCAGCTGAATTTTTTCCGAGGCATTCATGCCCGCCGCCGGCTCGTCCAGCGCCAGCAGTTGGGGCTCGGTGGCTAAGGCACGGGCAATTTCCAGCCGGCGCTGGTCGCCGTAGCTCAGGGTGCGCGCCTTGAAATCGGCCAGCGCGCCGATACCGACGTAGTCCAACAGCGACTGGGCGCGTTGCGCTGTGGCCGCTTCCTCCGCCACAAAGTGTGCGGTTCGCAAAAGTGCGCCCCACACGCCGCTGCGGCTGCGGATATGCCGGCCCACCATGACGTTTTCCAGCGCCGTCATCTCAGCAAACAGCCGGATGTTTTGAAAAGTGCGCGCAATGCCGGCCAGCGCGACGGTGTGTACCGTGCGGGGTTCGTAGGGCTGACCGGCCAACATAAACTGCCCGCCATCGGGCGTGTACAGACCGGTGATGACGTTAAAGAAAGTGGTTTTGCCCGCACCGTTGGGACCGATCAGGCCATAGACCTCGCCGGGTCCGATGGTCAGACCTACCTCCTGCAAGGCCTGCAAGCCGCCAAAACGCTTGGACACGCCGCTGACCTGCAACACAGCGGGCGCGCTCATGGGGTACCTCCGGATCCACGCAGGGATTTGCCATGGGCGGGTGCCGGCCACAAACCGTGAGGGCGCAGCAGCATGATGCCGATCATGGCCAGGGCGATGAGCAATTGCCGAAGAATGGACGCATCCAATCGGCCATCGGTCATGGTTTGCAGGGGAGCGGCCACATAGCGCAGGGCTTCGGGCAACACGGCCAGCAACACGGCGCCCAGAATCACGCCGGGCAAATGCCCGATGCCGCCGAGCACCACCATGGCGACGATCATCACCGACTCCATCAAGCTGAAGGATTCCGGGGAGATGAAGCCCTGGAAGGCGGCAAACATCGCGCCCGACACGCCCCCGAAAGTTGCGCCCATGCCAAAGGCCAACAGTTTCAGATTGCGGGTGTTGATGCCCATGGCTTTGGCGGCGATTTCATCTTCGCGGATGGCCATCCAGGCGCGTCCTACGCGCGAGCGCTCCAGCCGGTGACAGATCACCACGCTCAGCACCACCAGCACCAAAAACAAGTAGTAGTACAGCGTGACCGATGACAGTTCGAACCCGCCGAGTTGCAGCTTTTTGCCCAGGCTGAAGCCAAAGAACTGAATGGCATCGATTTGTCCCATGCCTTTGGGTCCATTGGTGATGTTCACCGGCTGGTCCAGGTTGTTCATGAACACGCGGATGATTTCGCCAAAGCCCAGTGTGACGATGGCCAGGTAGTCACCGCGCAAACGCAGCGTGGGCGCGCCCAGCAACAGCCCGAACAAACCGGCCACCGCCGCACACAGTGGAATGGCCACCCAAACGGGGGTGTGCAGGCCGTGCGGGAACAGGGCAGCGATGCTGCTCAGGTGGTCGGTGAGTTGGGGCGAGTTCAGCAAGCCGAACAGGTAGGCGCCCACCGCAAAAAAGGCCACATAGCCCAAGTCCAGCAGGCCCGCATAACCCACCACGATGTTCAGGCCCAGCGCCAGCAAGACGTACAAGAGCGCCATGTCGGCAATGCGCACCCAGGCGTTACCAAAGCTTTGCAGAAGCAAGGGCATGAGCAGAAGGCCCAGCGCTGCCAGCAAAATGGTGGTGAGGCGTTGCTTGGAAGTCATGTCAGGCCCGGTCCGCCACACGTTCACCCAAAAGCCCGGAGGGGCGCAAGGTGAGCACCACAATGAGCACGATGAAGGCAAAGATGTCGGCATAGTGGCTGCCCAGCACGCCGCCGGTCAGCTCGCCGATGTAGCCTGCACCGATCGATTCAATCAAGCCCAGCAAAATGCCACCCAGCACCGCGCCGCCCAGGTTGCCAATCCCTCCGAAAACCGCAGCGGTGAAGGCCTTGAGGCCCGGCAAAAAGCCCATGCTGTGTTGCACGGTGCCGTAGTTGGCCGCCCACATCACACCCGCGATGGCCGCCAGCACAGCGCCTAAAGCGAAAGTGGCGGAAATCACCCGGTCCGGGTTCACGCCCATGAGCGCGGCCACGCGCGGGTTCTCGGCGGTGGCGCGCATGGCGCGACCCAAGCGCGTGGCGTGCACCAGCCACATCAACAGGCTCAGGCACACCGCGGTCAGTCCCAAAATTAAAATTTGCGTGGGGGTGATGGTGGCACCACCCAGGTGGATGGGCGTATTGGGCAGCAAGGTGGGGTAGGGCTTGTAGTGCGGCTTCCAGATGATCATGGCCAGCGTTTGCAAGAGGATGGACATGCCTATGGCGGTGATCAAGGGCGCCAGCTTGGGGCTGTTGCGCAAAGGGCGGTAAGCCACTTTTTCGATCGCCACATTGAGCACGGCGCAAACCACGCAGGCGATCAGCAGTGACAGCAGCAAAATCAGCCAGCCCGGTGCGTCGGGGGTGGCGGTTTGCATGAGGCCAATGACCGTCCAGCTGGTCATCGCGCCCACCATCAGCACTTCGCCATGGGCGAAGTTAATCAGGTTGATGATGCCGTACACCATGGTGTAGCCCAGCGCCACCAAAGCGTACATGCTGCCCAACACCAGGCCGTTGATGATTTGCTGCAGCAGGGTGTCCATCAGGTCGATTTTTTGTTTTGGTTGAGCGAGCGCAGTGTACGCATTTTTTCTGCGATTTTGATTTCAAGTCCCCGCTCCACTGGCTGGTAAAAACCCGGCTCGGTCATGCCCTCGGGCAAGTAGTGCTCGCCGGCGGCAAAGGCGTCGGCTTCGTTGTGCGCGTAGCGGTAGCCCTTGCCGTAGTCCAGATCTTTCATCAGCTTGGTGGGGGCGTTGCGCAGGTGCATGGGCACCGGGCGGGTCCCGTCTTTTTGGATGAAGGCCTTGACCGCGTTGAACGCTTTGTAGACCGCGTTGGATTTGGGCGCCACAGCCAGGTACACCACGCACTCGGCCAGCGCCAGTTCACCCTCGGGCGAGCCCAGGCGTTCATAGACCTCGGCGGCGTCCAGCGCTAAACGCAAAGCGCGCGGGTCGGCCAGGCCGATGTCTTCGCTGGCCATGCGGATCAGGCGGCGTGCCATGTAGCGCGGGTCCGCCCCGCCGTCGAGCATGCGCATGAACCAGTAAAGCGAGGCATCCGGGTCACTGCCGCGCACCGATTTGTGCAAGGCACTGATGGTGTCGTAGAACTGCTCGCCGCCTTTGTCATAGCGACGCAGCCGCTCGCCCAACACTTTGAGCAGCCACGCGTCGCTGATGTCTTCGCGCCGGTCTTGCTTGGCAGCAACAGCCAGCGTCTCCAGCGTGTTGAGCAGGCGGCGGGCATCGCCATCGGCGTAGGCGATCAGCCGATCAATGGCATCGTCGTCAGCAGGTGGGATGGCGTCAATAGCCAAAGCGCGCTTCACGATCTGCTTCAGATCGGCTTCACTCAAGGACTGCAGCACATACACCGCGGCGCGTGAGAGCAACGCGGAGTTGACTTCAAACGAGGGGTTTTCGGTGGTGGCGCCGATGAAGGTGAACAAGCCGCTTTCCACATGGGGCAAAAACGCGTCCTGCTGGCTTTTGTTAAAGCGGTGCACCTCGTCGACAAACACAATCGTGCGGCGTGCCTGGCTCAAAGCAACTTGGGCCTGCTCCACCGCTTCGCGGATGTCTTTGACGCCCCCGAGCACCGCGCTGATGGTGATGAACTGGGCGTCAAACGCATTGGCCATGAGACGCGCAATGGTGGTTTTGCCGGTGCCCGGTGGCCCCCACAAAATGCAACTGTGCGGTTGGCCTGATTCAAAGGCGATGCGCAGCGGCATGCCTTCGCCCAGCAACTGCTGTTGACCGATCACCTCACCCAGCGTGGCAGGTCGCAAGCGTTCGGCCAGAGGCGGCAGGTGGCTGATGGCGGGGCGGGTCATGGCTTGATTCTATGGTGAGCTGGCGCGCGCGTGCCCTGACAGCGCAGTCAAATCGTCCACAATCGACTGATCATGATTCGTGTTGTCATCATCGGTAAGGGCTTTTCTGATTGGCACCAGGCCATTTTTCCTGGAGCACCTGTGTGGGCCGGTTTGCAAAAGGTGGGCGACGTGCTGCAGATACCGGCAGCAAGCCATTGGACGGACTTGCCCGCTGCCGGACCGCAGGACCGTACCGTGGTGATTCCCCTCATGGAACACGATGTGCGGGATTGCATCCGAAATCCTGAACTCCGGCCCATGGCGCTGTTACCCACTGAACTGGCCTTGTTGACGCTGCATGACAAAGCGAATTTCGCCCGCCACATGCTGGCCCAGGGATTGGGCGAGTACCAGCCTGAGGTTTACCGCCACACCCATGAGCTGAAATTTCCCGTGGCACTCAAACGAACCCGGCTGAACGCAGGCGTCGGCATTGCGCGGGTGGACAATTTGGCGCAATTTTCAAGATTGCGAACGCTGCCGCAATTTGCGGGACACAGTGTCCTGGCCTGTGAGTGGATTGAAGGGCGTGTCGAATACGTCACCCACGCGGTGGTGGTGCAGGGGCGTATCCGTTGGCATCAGAGTTTCGAATATGGCTTAGAGCCGGGGCAGATCTTGCGTCGGGGCAGTTCGGTTCGTAATATCCGCCCCGTCCAAGTGTCTGCACACGCCTTGCGCGTGTTTGAAGCTGCACTTTTGCCACTGAACTACAACGGGATGTGCAACATCGACTTCAAACTCACGCCGCAAGGCCGCTTGAAGATCTTCGAAATCAATCCAAGGTTAGGCGGCTCCTTATTGCGCGCGGAATACACAGAGCTTTTAACAAAGGCTTTGAGGACTTTGCTCGACCCCGGTTTGTACCCGGCACAGCACCGCCCATCGACGACGCTCGCAGGGTGACGTGCTAGCATGACGCATCCTGAATGACCTTTGCGCGGTACCCCAATTGAGCACACTGAACAAGCCTTTGAAACTGACCATTGCCACGCGTGAAAGCCGCCTGGCCTTGTGGCAAGCCGAACACGTCAAAGCCCTGCTCGA
>CANGMW010000087.1 GCA_947454695.1 Comamonadaceae bacterium
TCGTCAGATCACCCCCGCCACCGGGCGCGTTAGGCACCACGATGCGAATGGGCTTGGAGGGAAAGCTTTGGGCTTGCGCCCAAGGGCACGCACTGGCCGCGAGGAGCGTCAAGGCCAACACCAGGCAGGATCGGATCGGAGAAGTCATCGGGTCCTCATCAAGCGGGGTTGAAGCCGCGCACTGACCACTCAGCGCGCCACACCCAGCAAACGGTCGAGCAGTTCGGGTTGCTCCAGCAAATCCTTGGCGGTGCTGGTGTGCACCACGGTGCCGCGGTCGAGCACCGCCGCCACATCGGAGATGGCCAGAATCGCTTTGGGGTGCTGCTCCACGATGATGGCCGAGAGGCCTTCGTCGCGGGTGATGCGGCGAATCGCCTGCAGCAACTCTTGCACGATGATCGGCGCCAGCCCTTCGAGCGGCTCGTCCAGCAACAGCAATTTGGGGTTGAGCACCAATGCACGGCCCACGGCCAGCATTTGTTGTTCGCCGCCCGACAGCTGCGTGCCCAGATTGGTTTTGCGCTCGGCCAGGCGCGGGAACATTTGGTACACCCGCTCGGGCGTCCAGGCACCTCGACGCGCCACTGCAGTGAGGTTCTCGTCCACCGTGAGCGACTTGAAAATATTGCGCTCCTGCGGCACCCAGCCAATGCCCGCGCTGGCGCGCTCGTGCAGCGGCACCTTGTGCAAGGCCACGCCATCGAGTTCGATGGTGCCGCCATGCTGGCGGGTGGCGCCGGCCAAGGTGTTCATGAACGTGGTCTTGCCGGTGCCGTTTCGACCCAGCAAGGCCAGCGTCTGACCTTGTCCCAAGGACAGCGACACACCGTTGAGCACCACCGCCTGGCCATAACCAGCGCTGAGCTTGTTGACTTGCAGCAGATCAGCCATGGCCGAGCTCCTCTCCATGGCCCAGGTAAACCGCTTTGACCTGTGAGTTGTTAGCAATGGTTTGCGGGTCGCCGCTGATGAGCACCGTGCCATTGACCAGCACGGTCATGCTGGTGGCGAAACTGAAAACCAAATCCATATCGTGTTCAATCAAGAGCACCGACACATCGGCCGGCAGCGCCGCAACTGTCTGCAGCAATTCTTCACGTTCACCGGCCGGCACCCCCGCCACCGGTTCGTCGAGCAGCAGCACGCGCGGCTCGCAGGCCAGCGCGATGGCAATCTCCAACAACCGACGCTTGCCGTAAGCCAGCTCTTTCGTGGGCTGGTTCATCACTTCAGTGAGATGAAACTGTTCAAGCAACTGCTCGCAGCGCTGCGCGACTTGGGCTTGACGCCCCAAGGGCTTCCACCACTGGCCGCTCAGACCTTGCTGCTGCGAGACCACCAAGGCCAGCGTCTCCAGCGGCGTGAGGCTGTCAAACAACTGGTTGATCTGGAAGGTGCGCACCATGCCGCGGCGCACCCGCTGGTGCGGCGCGAGTTGGGTGATGTCCTGCCCGTTGAGCACAATGCGGCCCTCGGTGGGCTGCAGCACCCCGGTGAGCAAGTTGATGAGGGTGGTCTTGCCGGCGCCGTTGGGGCCGATCAGTGCATGACGCGCACCTTTGTGCAGGTCCAGGCTCACATTGCCGGTGGCGGTGATGCCGCCAAAACGCTTGACCAGGCCCTGCGCGGACAAGACGATGTCGGCTTGACTCATGAGCGGCCTCCTTTGAACCAGGTACGTGGGCGAACCAAGCGCTCACGGCCCACCAAGACCAGCACAACCAGGAACAAACCGATCCAAAAAGTCCAGTACTGCGGCGTGACGGAGGAAATCAAGTCTTGCATGATTTTGAACACCACCGCACCGGCAATGCCGCCGTACAACCAACCGATGCCACCGATCACCAGCAGCAAAATCAAATCGGCCGAGCGGTCAAACGCGAACACGTCGGTCGAGGCAAAGCCGGTGGTTTGCGCCAGCAAGGCACCGGCCGCACCAGCCACACCGGCGGCCACGGTGTAGATCAGTGCCATGCGCGAGTGCACCGAAATGCCAATGGCCATGGCACGCAGGCGGTTGTCGCGAATGGCGGTCAGCGTGGCGCCGAAGGGCGAATGCACCAAACGGCGTGCCAGCACAAAAAACACCAGCAGAATGCACAGCGAGTAACTCGCCGCCACCTGCCCCTGCAAATCAAAATCAAAGCGGCCCAACACCGGCCCCATGACCACGCCTTGCAGACCATCGGCACCACCGGTGAGCCAATCCAGCTTGTTGGCCAGCTCCATCAAGATGAGCGCCACCCCCAGCGTGACCATCAGGCGCGTCAGATCGGTGCCGCGCATGATGGTGAACGAGCACATCGCGCCCAGCACTGTGGCCACAGCCACACCAAACAACAGGCCGACCACCGGATCGGGCATGACCAGTTTGGCAAACAGGGCCGCGGCGTAAGCACCCATACCAAAAAAGGCTGCATGCCCCAAGGACACGATGCCGGTGTAGCCCAGGATCAGGTCCAGCGACAGCGCAAACAGGGCCACGATGGCGATCTCGTTGATGATCAAGGCGTGGGTGGACAGCAGGAAGGGCGAGGCCAGTGCGAGCAACCACACCACGGGTTCCCACAGCTTCCAGCGACGGCTGGCTTGTAAAGATTGCTGAGCGTTCATCATGATTTGCCTCCCGTGCGCACGAACAGGCCTTGGGGACGCCAGATGAGGATGACGATCATCAAGCCGTACACGATGAAGGCGCCAAAAGAGGGGATGTAGTACTTGCCGGCCACATCGGCAATGCCGAGCAACAGTGCGGCCAGCAAGGGGCCGGTGATGGACGAGGTGCCACCCACGGCCACCACGATCAGAAAATAAATCATGAATTTCAGGGGAAAGCTCGGATCCAGACCCAGCACTTCCGCACCCAGCGCACCACCCAGACCAGCTAAGCCGGAGCCCACCGCAAAGGTGGACAAGAAGACGATGTTGACGTTGATGCCCAGACCGGCGGCCACGCGCTGGTCGTCCACCGAGGCACGCAAACGGCTGCCAAAACGGGTGCGGGCCAGAACGTATTGCAGCGCGACGGTGAGCGCTGCGCACACGGCAATGATGAACAGACGGTAGTGACCCATGCCCAACATGAAAGCGCCCTCACCCAGCTCGGTGCGGCCCTTAAGCCACACCGGCAACTGGATGTTTTGCTGGCTGGAGGTCATGAAATAGTCCATGCTGGCCACGGCCATGAAGGTCAGACCAATGGAGAACAGCACCTGATCCAGGTGGGGCCGGTGGTACATCTGCCGGTACAGCGTGCGCTCCAGCACCGCGCCGATCAGGGCCACGCCGCCAAACGCCACCGGCAGGCACCACAGAAAGGGCACGTCGTAGCGCTGCATCAGGATCACCGTGATGTAGCCGCCCACCATGGCAAAAGCCCCGTGCGCCAGGTTGATGAAATTCATCAGCCCCATGGTCACGGCCAGACCGACCGCCAAGATAAACAGCAGCATGCCGTAGGCGATGCCGTCAAACAAAATGGTCAACATGAAAGCGTGTGTCTCAAACAAAAACAAACAAGGCATGCCCCAGCAATGGGCGCATGCCTTGTCAGAGGGGCTTACTTGGTTTTACCGGGGTCTTTAACGTCTTTGATCACGTCAAACTCGACGTTGTAGAGCTGACCGTTTTGCTTTTGCACTTTGCGCAGGTAAATGTTTTGCACCACGTCACGGGTCTGTGCGTCGATGAACATCGGGCCGCGTGGGCTCTCGAACAACTGGCCCTTCATGGCGGCCAGCAGGCCGTCGCCACCGCCCTGACCTTTGCTGGCCTTGAGGGCTTCATAAATCACGCGCATGCCGTCATAACCACCCACGGCCATGAAGTTGGGGCGCATGCCTTTGTTGGCCTTTTGGAAAGCGTCCACAAATTTCTTGTTGGCCGGCGAGGGATGCGCTGCCGAGTAGTGGTGTGACGTCACCACGCCCAAGGCGCCGTCGCCCATGTCGTTCAACTGGTCGTCATCGGTGATGTCGCCGGTGCCGATCAGCTTGATACCGGCCTTGTCCATGCCGCGCTCCAGGAACTGCTTCATGACCGCCGCGCCCGCGCCGGAGGGCACAAACACAAACAGGCCGTCCGGATTAGCGTCACGCACTTTTTGCAGGAAGGGTGCGAAGTCGGGGTTGCGCATGGGCACGCGCAAGGTGTCAATCACGGTGCCGCCGTTGAAAATGAAGCGCTCTTTGAAGAACTTCTCAGCGTCAATGCCGGGGCCGTAATCACTCACCAGCGTCACGACTTTTTTGATGCCGTTCTTAGGTGCCCAGTCGGCCATACTGACCGAAGCCTGGGGCAGCGTGAAGCTGGTACGCACGATGTAGGGGGACGCTTGCGTGATGCTGGAGGTGGCTGCCGCCATCACCACTTGCGGGGTTTTGGACTGGGTGGCGATCGGGGCCACGGCAAGGGCGGAAGGCGTGATGCCAAAGCCTGCGAGCACATTAACCTTGTCGTTGACCACCAGCTCTTGCGCCAAGCGCTTGGTGACATCGGGAATGCTGGTGTCGTCTTTAACGATCAACTCAATTTTTTTGCCTGCCACCATATTGCCGTTTTCGGCCATGTACAAGCGGGCAGCCGCTTCAATCTGACGACCGGTAGACGCCTGCTGGCCAGTCATCGGAACGATCAGACCAATTTTGAAAGTGTTGTCCTGGGCCATGACAGCCGCAGAGCACATAGCCAGAACCGCTGCGGCGCTGGCATTTAGAAATACACGTTTTTTCATGGGAGGCTCCTGTTGTTCAGTGGTCGCTCAAAAACCTACGGCAAGCGGCGCCAAGCCGGCTTGCCAAAGATGCCGTACTGTCCTTTGAAATTCACACCCTCGCAAGTGCAAATTACGACTGATTGATATAACAAAGTTAAATACCACTGCGTATGGTAGTTCAATCTCGTCGGGTAGACGAATTCTAGCGGGGGTGACAAGTCCCGAGCGTGATGCAGGACAAGCGCCGCAAAAACCAGCCGCCTTTGGAGTCCGTATGCTGAATGCCATAATCCTGCCGCTAGGACAAACCAACTTCTATTCTCCGGAGACATCCATGACGCTACGCACCACGCCCCCGTTCCGCGCCGACCATGTGGGCAGTTTTCTGCGCCCCAAATACCTGCTCGATGCGCGCGAGCAAAAGGCCAAAGGCCAGATCACCGCGGAACAATTGCGCGCGGTGGAAGACAAGGCCATCACCGAGATCGTGAAATTCCAGGAAGATGTAGGCCTGCAAAGCATCACCGACGGCGAGTTCCGCCGCACTTACTTTCACATCGACTTTCTGGAGCAGCTCGGCGGTGTGAAGACCGACATCCCCGTCACCATCCAGAAACCCGATGGCACCCAGGAACTCGCCCCGCCGGTCATGCGCGTGGTTGACAAAGTGCGCCATGTCAAAGACATCCAGCGCGCTGACTTCGAATACCTCCAAAGCCAGATCACCCCCGGTGGCGGTCGTGTGGGCAAGGTCACCATCCCCTCCCCCACCATGCTGCATTTCCGTGGCGGTCGTGCGGGCATCAGCAAAGCGCATTACCCCGAACTCGACCCGGCGTTCTACGACGACGTGGCCCAGGCCTATGGTGATGAACTGCGCTCGCTTTCAGCCGCGGGTTGCAACTATGTGCAGATGGACGACACCAACCTGGCTTACCTGTGCGACGACAAAATGCGCGAAGCCGCCCGTCTGCGCGGTGACGACCCGAATGAACTACCGCACCGCTACGCCATGTTCATCAACAAGGTCGTGGCGCAAAAGCCCGCCGGCATGACCTTGGCCATGCACCTGTGCCGTGGCAACTTCAAGAGCACGCACGCGGCATCGGGCAATTACGAGCCGGTGGCCGAAGCGCTCTTGTCCGAGATGAACCTGGACGCCTACTTCCTGGAGTACGACGACGACCGCAGCGGCGACTTCCGTCCCCTGCGCTTTGTGCCCAAGGGCAAGATCGTGGTGCTGGGCCTGGTGACCACCAAATTCGGCGCGATGGAGTCCAAGGACGACCTCAAGCGTCGCATCGATGAAGCCGCCAAGTATGTGCCACTGGACCAACTGGCTTTGTCGCCCCAGTGCGGCTTCTCCAGCACCGTGCACGGCAACGACATCGCGGTGGAAGCGCAACGCGCCAAGCTGCGTCTGGTGGTGGAAACCGCGCAGGAAGTCTGGGGTTAATCAGCCCGCGTCGCCACCAACAAAAAGGCCTGCCAGAGTGATCTGGCAGGCCTTTTTAGCGACGGGCACAAAAGACGATTGACGCTTACTTCAGCCCGAGCAGACGCACCGCGTTGTCCTTGAGGATGCCGGGCATCACCTCGGGTTTGAAGCCGGCTTCTTCGAACTCTTTCATCCAACGGTCCGGTGTGATGAGCGGGTAGTCCGAGCCGAACAGGATGCGGTCTTTGAGCAAGGTGTTGGCGTACTGCACCAACTGCTTCGGAAAGTACTTGGGGCTCCAGCCGGAGAGGTCGATCCACACATTCGGTTTGTGCGTGGCCACCGACAGCGCCTCGTCCTGCCAGGGGAAGCTGGGGTGCGCCATGACGATTTGCATGTCGGGAAAATCAATCGCCACATCGTCCAGGTGCATGGGGTTGCTGTAGGCCAGACGTAACCCGCCGCCGCAACGCATGCCGCTGCCGATACCGCTGTGGCCGGTGTGGAAGATGGCCGGCATTTTGTATTCGGCAATCACCTCGTAAATCGGCCAGGCCATCTTGTCGTAGGGGTGGTAGCCCTGCACGGTGGGATGGAACTTGAAGCCCTTGATGCCGTTTTCCTCGATCAGGCGGCGCGCCTCGCGTGCGCCCATCTTGCCCTTGTGCGGGTCGATGCTGGCAAAGGCGATCATCATGTCGCTGTTGGCGGCGGCGGCTTCGGCGATTTCTTCGTTCGGAATGCGCCGGCGCCCCAGCTGCGATTCGCTGTCCACCGTGAACATCACCAGGCCGATCTTGCGCTCGCGGTAGTAGGCGATGGTTTCGGCAATGGTGGGGCGGCGGCTGTTGCGGAAATACTTGTCGGCGGCGCGGTCGTATTCTTCGCCGTAGCTGTCAAACGGGTTCCAGCAGCTCACTTCGGCGTGGGTGTGGATGTCAATGGCAATCAGGTTCTTGTGGTCCATGGGTCGTCCTCTTTCTTAATAGGTCGAGTATCGCGCCAGCCGTCCATCCTAGGGAAAACACCGAGTCAATTGGCGCAGGCTCAACTTGAAGTAGTTATATTTTATAACCATAATTCACCCATTCACAAAAAGCCAACCCACACCATGACCACTCAAGACCTCCACTTTGAACGACGCGGCGCCCACCAGGAAATCGCGGTGATCCGCCTGACCCGCGGCAAAAAACGCAATGCCCTGAACGACGGCCTGATTCTGAGTATCCAAAAGGTGTTCGAAACCATGCCCGAGGGCATCCGTGCCGCCGTGATCGATGGCGAAGGTGAACACTTTTGTGCCGGCCTGGACTTAAGCGAGCTCAAAGAGCGTGACGCCGGTCAAGGCGTTTACCACTCGCGCATGTGGCACGCCGCCCTGGAGCGCGTGCAGTACGGCCCGGTGCCGGTGGTGGCAGCCCTGCACGGCGCCGTCGTGGGCGGCGGTCTGGAGTTGGCCAGCGCCTGCCACATCCGGGTGGCTGATGAGACCACCTTTTACGCGCTGCCCGAAGGCTCGCGCGGCATTTTTGTCGGCGGCGGCGGTGCGGTGCGCATTCCCCGACTGATCGGCGCGGCCCGCATGGCCGACATGATGTTCACCGGTCGGGTCTACAACGCGCAAGACGGCGAGCGCATCGGCATGGCCCAGTACCTGGTGCCGCAGGGCCAGTCGTTTGACAAGGCGCTGGAATTGGCCGCGCGCATTGCTGAAAACGCACCGCTCACCAACTACGCCCTGATGCACGCCTTGCCGCGCATTGCCGAGCAACCGGCCGACCAGGGCTTCCTCACCGAAGCCATGATGGCCGCGATTGCCCAAAGCGCCCCGGAAGCCAAGCAGCGCGTACGCGCCTTCCTGGAAGGCCGTGCCGACAAAGTTAAAAAATCCTGATTCAGCGCTGCTTAAAAAATACGGAGTCCCCGCATGAGTTCACCCAAGTACCGCGACATGAAGTTTGGCGTCACCCGCGTGGCCTTGCGCGACGGCGCACAAGGCGTGCATTACCTGAGCGCAGAACAAACGCTGCAGGATTTCCCGGCGCGACTGACCGACCGTTTGGCCCACTGGGCCTGCACCACGCCGGACACGACCTTCATGGCGCGTCGTATCAAACAGGCCGATGGCAGCTTGGGTGACTGGCGCCACCTGAGCTATTTGGAAGCCTGGAACAGTGCACGCAGCATTGCGCAAGCCATCATCGACCGCGGCCTGAGCGCTGAGCGACCGGTGGTGATTCTGTCGGAGAACGACCTCGAGCATGCCCAGCTCGCCTTGGGCTGCTTGCTCGCCGGCGTGCCCTTTGTGCCGACCTCGCCGCCCTACTCGCTGGTGAGCCAGGACTTTGACAAGCTGCGCCATGTGCTGCGTACCGTGACCCCCGGGCTGGTGTTCGCGGCCGATGCCACCCGCTACGGCCGCGCGATCGAAACCGCTGTGGACGCCGGCATCGAAGTCGTGTTGACCGAAGGCAGTTTGCCCAACCGTGCCAGCACGCCCTTTGCCGCATTGCTGGCCACCGCTGCCACTGCGCAAGTGGAGGCGGCCATGGCCGCCACCGGCCCCGACACCATTGCCAAGTTTTTGTTCACCAGCGGCTCCACCAAGCTGCCCAAGGCCGTGATCAACACCCAACGCATGTGGTGCAGCAACCAGCAGCAAATGGCGCAGTCCATGCCGGTGCTCGCCCAAAAACCACTGGTGCTGGTCGACTGGCTGCCCTGGAACCACACCTTTGGTGGCAACCACAACTTTGGCATGACGGTGTTCCACGGCGGCACCCTCTACATTGACGACGGCAAGCCCACGCCCGCGCTCATGCACGAGACCCTGCGCAACCTGCGCGAGATCGCACCCACGGTGTACTTCAATGTGCCCACCGGCTTTGAAGCCATCGCCAACGCGATGAAAACCGATGCGGTGTTGCGCAAAAACCTGCTGTCACGGGTCAAGATGTTTTTCTACGCTGGTGCCGCCTTGGCCCAACCGGTCTGGGACAGCCTGTTTGAAACACAAGAGGCCGAAATCGGCGAGCGCATCGTGATGAGCACCGGCCTTGGCATGACCGAGTCCGGCCCGTTTGCGATTTTTGTCACCAACCCCAACGTGAGCTCCGGCGACCTGGGCGTGCCCACGCCGGGCATGACGCTCAAGCTGGTGGACATGCAGGGCAAAGTCGAAGTCCGCTACAAAGGCCCCAA
>CANGMW010000088.1 GCA_947454695.1 Comamonadaceae bacterium
GTAGCAGTCGCTGCGAACGCCGGCCACCGCCTGGTCGATGCCGTAGCCACTGGGCGTGCTGACATGCACTTTGAAGCCCAGCAGTTGCGCGGCCTGCAGCCAGGTGTTGGCCATGTTGTTGCCGTCGCCCACCCAAGCCACCGTTTTGCCCTGGATGGTGCCACGGTGTTCGATGAAGGTGAAGATGTCGGCCAGGATCTGGCAGGGGTGGAACTCGTTGGTCAGCCCGTTGATGACCGGCACACGTGAGTACTTTGCAAAGCGTTCGATCTTGGTTTGCTCAAAAGTGCGGATCATCACCAGGTCCACCATGCGGCTGATCACGCGCGCGCTGTCTTCGATGGGCTCGGCCCGTCCGAGCTGGCTGTCGCCGGTGGTGAGGTGCACCACGCTGCCACCGAGCTGGTACATGCCGGCCTCAAAGCTCACCCGCGTACGAGTGGAGGCTTTCTCGAAAATCATGGCCAGTGTGCGGTCGGTGAGCGTCTGGTGTTTGTCGTAGGCCTTGAACTTTTTCTTGATCAGGGCAGCGCGCTCAAACAGGTAGGCGTACTCGGCCACACTCAGGTCGGTGAACTGCAGGTAGTGTCTTAGCGTCGTGGTCATGGGGTCAGCAGCAGGTGTGGGGGGTGTGTTCAAGCCGCAGGGGTTTCGGCCAGGAATTGCTTGATCAGCGGCACCAGCAGGCCGACCACTTCATCAGCCTCGGCCACGCTCATGATGAGCGGGGGCACCAGGCGCACCACGCAGTCGGCCGTCACGCTCAGGAGCAAGCCCGCATCGGCCGCGCGCTGGGTGAGCACGCCGCAGGGGCGGTCGAGTTCAATGCCCAGCATCAGGCCCTGACCGCGAATCTCTTTGACGCCCGTCACGCCGGACAAAGCGCGCGTAAGCGACGATTTCAGGTGTTCACCCAGCGAGGCCGCGTGCGCCAGCAGGCCATCCTCTTCCATGATGCGGATGGTCTCGATGCCCGCGCGCATGGACAGCGGGTTGCCGCCAAAGGTGGTGCCGTGGTTGCCCGGCTGAAAAATCTGCGCGGCCTTGGGGCCGGCCACCACCGCGCCGATGGGAACGCCGGAGCCCAGGCCCTTGGCCAGCGGCATGACGTCGGGCTGAATACCGGCCCACTGATGGGCGAACCATTTGCCAGTCCGGCCCATGCCGCACTGCACCTCGTCGATCATCATCAGCCAGTCCTGCTGATCGCACAACTCGCGCACTTGCTGCAAGTACTCGACCCGCATCGGGTTGATGCCGCCTTCACCCTGAATGGTTTCGAAGAACACGGCCACCACATTGGGGTTGCCGGCGGTGGCTTTTTTCAGGGCGTCGATGTCGTTGAGCGGCACGCGGATGAAGCCTTCCACCAGCGGGCCAAAGCCTTGCTGCACTTTGACGTTGCCGGTGGCGCTGAGCGTAGCAATCGAGCGGCCGTGGAAGGCTTTTTCATAGACGACGATGACAGGTTTGTCGATGCCCTTGTCATGCCCGAACTTGCGCGCGAGTTTGAGCGCCGCCTCATTGGCTTCCAGCCCGGTGGAGCAGAAAAACACGTTCGTCATGCCCGAGAGCTCGACCAGCTTGGCCGCCAGTTGTTCCTGACCCGGCACATGGTAGTAGTTGGAGCTGTGCATGATCTTGCTGATCTGGTCCTGCAAGGCCGGCACCAGCTTGGGATGGTTGTGCCCCAATGTGTTGACCGCAATGCCGCCCAAGGCGTCCAGATAGGGCTTGCCATTGATATCCCACACGCGGCAACCTTGTCCATGCGAGAGCGCAATAGACACACGCCCATAGGTGTTCATCACGTGGGGCGAGGCGGCCTCGATGAATTGGGGGGCTGCGGCGTTCATGGGGACATTCTCCGACGGTGGCACAAAAGAAGTCGGCCCAACGAAGTTGGGCCGTTGAGACGAGATTTTAGACCGAGCCTTGCGCTGAGACGGCCATGGGGGCTGTAGCCCTCAGGTCAAGCCGCTTTCCCGGCCTCAAGTCTTATATAAGATATAATACTTAAAAACCTGTTGCAGTGCATCCAATTCACCCCTACCCGAGGTGAAGGGCGCTGCCAAACCGACTCACACAATGACCTCGCAAGCGTCCACCAAGCTTTTGATTTTGGGCCTGACCCAGGCCGGTAAGACGTTTCGTCCCAGTGACTGGGCGGAGCGTTTGGCGGGTGTGATGAGCCAGTTTCGCCCCGGCGGACCTCGCCCCGGCAGCCATTTGGCTTACTCCCCCTGGTGCGTGCCCAACAGTTTCCAAGGCTTGAAATGTGTGGTGGTCGATCCCGCCTTGCGCGACTTCGAGCCCATGGCTTGGGACTTTTGCATCAACTTCGCACGCGATAACGATTTGCAAGTCCGTGAGGCCGATGCGGCCCTGGAGACGCCAGCCATTTAGGTTGGCCGACCTTTAGAGCGGACACAAAAAAGCCGTCTTGCGACGGCTTTTTGCTTTGCTGACAGCGCACCCCTAACAAACGGCGGATCTCAAAGAAAACTCAAAGAGATCCAGGCGGTTGCCTGAAAAATCAGGCGGCGAGGGCCAAGGCCTTGACCTTGGTGGACAGGCGGCTCTTATCGCGAGCTGCCTTGTTCTTGTGGAAGATGCCTTTGTCAGCCACGGTGTCCACCACGGCTTGCATCTTGCCGAACAATTCAGTGGCTTTGGCTTTGTCGCCGGCAGCCACTGCTTTTTCAACATTCTTCACCGCAGTGCGGTATTTGGAACGCAGCGAGGTGTTCGCCGCGTTGATCTTGCTGTCCTGACGGACGCGTTTACGGCCCGACGCCAGGCGCGGGTTCTTTTTCTTGGGTTTTCCAGATGCCATTTTTAATAGTCCTTGTGTCTGTGGATGATGTCAGCAAAGCCCTCGATTGTACCAGCAGGACGCCCATGGCCCAAATTTGCACCCGCCAGGCGCTGGCAGGCCACTGGCCAGCGGCACCGCTGCCGTCGCACCGCGTGCCCGCCAGGGCGTGGGGCACATACGTCGCCGCTTGAGGCGATACACTCAAGCTCGTGAGCCTATTCAAAGCTGCCTCCACGGTCTCCTTACTGACCCTGCTTTCGCGAATCACCGGTCTGGTGCGCGAACTCCTCATCGCATCCACCTTTGGCGCCAGCGCCATGACCGATGCTTTCAATGTGGCCTTCCGGATTCCCAATCTGTTTCGCCGCTTCTTCGCGGAAGGCGCCTTCAGCCAGGCCTTCGTCCCAGTCTTAGCAGCCACCCGCGCCCAACACGGCGACGAGGCCACCCATGCATTGATCAGCCATGTCGCCACGGTGATGAGCTGGGTGCTGCTTCTCACCAGCGTGGTGGGTGTGCTGGGCGCGCCGGTGCTGGTCTGGGTCATGGCCAGTGGTTTGCAGCAATCCCCCTCGGGCTATGACGTGGCCGTGGTCATGACGCGCTGGATGTTCCCCTACATCGCGTTCATGTCTTTGGTGGCGTTAGCGGCGGGTGTGATCAACACCTGGAAGCGCTTTGCCATTCCCGCGGTCACCCCGGTGTTGCTCAATGTGGCCATGATTGGCGCCGCCTGGTGGGGGGCGCCGTGGTTCAAGCAGCATGGTTTGGAGCCGATCTATGCCATGGCGGGGGGCGTGCTATTTGGCGGCGTGCTGCAGTTGACGGTTCAGCTGCTGGCCTTGCGCCAGCTTGGCTTGCTGCCACGGATGGGGTGGCGCTGGCGCGCCATCCGCGAGGCCTGGGCCGATCCGGCTTGCCAGAACATCGCCAAACTCATGCTGCCGGCACTTCTGGGCGTGAGCGTGGCGCATATTTCGACCATCATCAACACGCAAATTGCCTCGCACCTCACGCCGGGCAGTGTGAGTTGGCTCACCTATGCCGATCGGTTGATGGAATTCCCCACGGCCTTGTTGGGTGTGGCCATTGGCGTGGTGCTCATGCCTCAACTCGCTGCAGCGAAGGCGGCCGACGATGCCCAAAAATACTCCGACATGCTCGATTGGGGATTGCGGGTGGTGGTGCTGTTCACCCTGCCGTGTGCGGTAGCGCTTCTGGTGTTTGCTCAGCCTTTGGTCGCCACGCTCTACCACTACGGCGCCTTCACCGCCCATGACGTGGCGCAAACGCGCGTAGCCCTCATGGGCTATGGGGCAGGGCTTTTGGGGCTGGTGGCCATCAAGGTCTTGGCACCGGGCTATTACGCCAGTCAGGACATTAAAACCCCCGTGAAAATTGCCATGGCCGTGTTGCTGATCACCCAGCTTTTGAACCTGCTGTTGGTGCCCGTGCTGGCCCATGCCGGCTTGGCCCTGGCCATCGGCTTGGGCGCCATGGTCAATGCTGCTTGGTTATTACTTGGCCTGTTGCGCCGAGGCACTTACCAACCCAGCGCCGGCTGGGTGCGGTTTCTTTTACAAGTGGCTCTGGCCAGCGCCTTGCTCGGCGGTTTTTTGGCGTGGACTGCGCAGGCCTTGGATTGGGTGGCTTTGCAAGCGCACGCTGTGCAGCGCGTGGCCTGGCTCGGGCTGGTGGTGGTCGTGGCGGGTGTGCTCTATTTGGGGTCCGCCAGACTTTGCGGGTTGAAAATCATGCATTTCCTGCGACGCTGAGGCCATGGATTTCCCCGTTAACGCGCCAAGCGAGTTGGAATATTTCGGTGCTTTGGTCCAAAGTGACACGCAATTTCCTTTGTTGGAGGCGGCGATCTGCGTGGGGTTGGTGGCATCCCCCGAGTTGCAGACGCAACAGGTTCAAGATGACTGCGACCAGCTCCTGGCCCGCTTGAAATGTCGCTTGGCCGCGGACGCTTCGGCGATGCACCGCCTGCGTCTGCTCAACCAATACTTCTTTGAAGAGCTTGGTTTTTCCTGCACGCTGAATGATTTTGATGACCCACACAACTGCTGCATCCATGCCGTGTTGAGTAACCGGCGAGGTGACCCCATCGCCCTGGCTTTGATCTGGCTCGAGCTCGCACATGGCCTGGGACTGGACGCACAAGGTCTGGCTTTGCCGGGTCATTTCATGGTCAGGGTGAATTTGCCGCATGCGCTGGTTGTGATGGATATGGCCAGCGGGCGATCGCAAAGCCCGGAGGATTTGTCTGAGTTGCTGGAGCCGTTTCGTGACTTGCACGATGGCAGTGGGGATGACTTGCACAGGCTTTTACAGTCAACATCGTCACGTGGGATCATCGCGCTGCTGCTGCGCAAGCTCCAAGACAACTTTCGGGTGCGTCTCGATTGGGTGGGCGTGATTGCCGTGCTTAACCGATTGCTTGTTTTATTGCCAGATGCCGTCGATGTTTATCGCGACCGAGGTTTGGCCTATGCAGCTTTAGGCAAAGCCACCCAGGCGGTCCAAGACCTTGAGCGCTATCTCGCGCATGCCCAGCTGGCGCAAGACGCGGGGGTTGTGAGCGAATGTATTGCCGACTTGCGTCGCATGAGCTGACGCGCAAAATCAATGCGCAAATTGGTACAAAAAATCGGGTGATTGAGGCCGGTTCTCATTGGACGGCGCAGGCTTAAGGCGACACACTCTCTCTATCAAAAATAAGAGGGAGTTTTTATGCCTGTCATTGCCGTCATTAACCGCAAAGGGGGCAGCGGGAAAAGCACCGTCGCGGCTCACCTGGCAAGCTGGTTTGCTCAGAGCGGTCATTCCGTCATGTTGGGGGATGTCGATCGGCAGCAGTCGAGCCGCTCTTGGTTGCGTCGCCGACCGAAGTCGCAACCTGTCATTTCTCCCTGGAACGTTGACCAGAATATATTGCGCGTCCCTAAAGGGATCACGCACATTATTCTGGACACGCCCGGCGGACTGCACGGCTTTGATCTGGCCCGCCTGGTCATGAGCGCTGACGCCATTGTCATGCCCGTGTGCGACGCGTCCTTTGACAAAGAGTCTGCTGCATCGTGTTATGCCGAACTCAAAGCGCTACCTCGTGTTGCGACGGGTCGCTGCCAACTGGCCTGCTTTGGCATGCGCTTGGACTTTGAGGCCGGTGCAGACGCGGCGCTTCAAGCATGGGCCAAGCATCTAGATTTGCCCTATGTGGGCGGTGTGCGGGATACCCGTATGTATGCCCATTATTTAGATCAAGGGCTGACCCTGTTCGATTCGCCCGCGCACGAGGGACTCGAAGACAAGGCCCAGTGGGGGTCTTTGTTGAACTGGCTGATGACGCTGTCCAATACGGGGCGCCAGCCTGGATTTGTTTTTGCGAAGCCCCAACCCAACGCAGCGCCGACAGAATCAAGCAGCCCGCATCCCCGGAGTTTGCGAGCTGTACACATTGTTCAAGCAGAGCACGCTTGAGCCCAATCGCTTGTCGCTCAAAATTTGACCAGTTTGAGGAAGCGCGGGATATTCAAGGGTTTTTCGGCAGGCGCGTGGCGCGGAAGCGGGTATTGGTTGACGGCGATTTTGCGCTCAGGCATGACCGCAGCCCGTGGCTTGCTAGGCGCATTGAGGACCGGCGCAATGGGCGTTTTGTTGCTGGCCAAACTGGGCAGCACGCTGGCCTTCACCGGAGCGGGTGGTAGGGTTGCTGCACTGACTTTGCTGGTGGCTTGGCGGTAATTGGCAACCGAGGATTGATTCAAGCAAGGACCCAGCCACTCCAAAATCGGCGCCCATTGAATGCGGTCAGTGACTGCGCGTTGTTCGGGTAAATCAAACACGGTCATCCCGTTTTCTAAACACTGGACGTACAACTGGGTTTCACGCAGGGCGCCCAAATAGGGCAAGCCCAGGTTCTCCGCCCAGTCTTGCAAAACATCACTGTTGCGTGTGCGGGTGTCGATACGCATACCGATACTGGCCACTTTGCAGCGACCCGTCGCAATACGTGGCAAAGCTTTGAGTTCTGCAAAACAGGCCGCAGCCGATTCCCGATCAAAGGAGGAGCTGCACACGGGCATCAAAATCGCATCAGCCGTCATGACCAAGCGAGCTAAATCAAAGCCATGGAGCCCGCCGGGTGTGTCCAAAATGGCATGCGTGATGCCACTGGGCACCCGCAGAATGTTCTGATCCACGTTCCATGGGGAAATAAAGGGCAGATCAGCCGAGCGGCGACGCAACCAAGAACGGCTCGATTGTTGTCGATCCACGTCCCCCAGCATCACGGCGTGGCCATTGTGGGCGCACCATGCGGCAAGGTGCGCCGACACCGTACTTTTTCCGCTTCCGCCTTTGCGGTTGATCACTGCAATCACTGGCATATGTTTTCCAAACAATTAGCTTTTGTATCATTTTGATACAAACAGGCTTGGAAGTCTATAGCTGGAATGCTTATGACGCTATCGAAATAGAAGCGAGCCCTTTTAAACCTTGGTTTTCAAAGGGTTTCCCCTTGGAAAGGCTTATCGAACAAGGACGGCGGCGCCGTCGTTTTTGGGGGCGATCACGCCGATGTCAAACACCTGCTCACCCGCATCTCGAAGTGTCTGTGCCGTGGCGGCAGCTTGTTCGGCAGCCACGACCACCACCATGCCGATGCCATTGTTGAAGGTGCGGTTCATCTCGACGTCATCGATGCCTGCGGTGGCTTGCAGCCAGGCAAACAGCTCAGTTTGGGGCCAGCTGCCTTTGCGCAAGTGAGCGGCCATGCCTTCGGGCAGCACGCGGGGGATGTTCTCCAAAAGGCCGCCGCCCGTGATGTGTGCCAAGGCCTTGATGGGGTGCTTGGCCAAGGCCACCAGCACGGTTTTCACATACAGGCGGGTAGGCGCCATGATGGCTTGTTTGAAGGGCTGTCCGTCCAGCTTGGCGGGCACGTTGGCACCTGCGCGCTCAATGCACTTGCGCACCAGCGAAAAACCGTTGGAGTGCACGCCACTGGAGGCCAGGCCCAGCACCACGTCCCCGGGCTGGACGTTCTGTCCTGTGAGGATCTTGGATTTTTCGACTGCCCCCACCGCAAAGCCGGCCAGGTCGTATTCGCCTGCGGGGTACATACCGGGCATCTCAGCGGTTTCGCCGCCGATCAGGGCACAGCCCGACAGTTCGCAGCCCTTGGCGATGCCGCCCACCACGGCCGCCGCGGTGTCCACGTCCAACTTGCCGCAAGCGAAATAGTCCAGAAAGAACAGGGGCTCGGCGCCTTGTACCAACACGTCATTCACACTCATGGCGACCAGATCAATGCCCACGGTGTCGTGCATCTGCCACTCAAACGCCAGTTTGAGCTTGGTGCCTACACCGTCGGTACCGGAGACCAGCACGGGTTCCTTGTAGCGCTTGGGCACTTCAAACAGCGCGCCGAACCCGCCAATGCCGGCGAGTACCCCCTCACGCATGGTTTTTTTAGCCAAAGGCTTGATGCGCTCTACCAATGCGTCACCGGCGTCAATGTCGACGCCAGCATCTTTGTAGGACAGGGGGGTGGGGGATGAAGTTGTGGTCATGAAATGAAAGGTGTCTGCGAAACACGCAGACCCCGATAGAATTTGTATGATTTTAAGGGTTTCGATCCCAGCACCGATTCATGTCCCTGACCAGCACTCAAAAAAACGCCATTTCTTGGACCGGGATGGCGCTCGCCTTGACTTTAGTGGTCTGGCTGCTCGCGCCCGTGCTCACGCCATTTTTGGTTGCCATGGTCTTGGCCTATGCCTTGTCGCCTTTGGTCGACAAACTGAGTCGCCCCCATGGTTGGGGAATGCCCCGCGTCTTGGCGGTGTTGTTGGTGGAGGTGCTCTTCATGGCGGCGGTGGGCAGTTTGTTCTTGTTGCTGGTGCCCATCATGGCGCATGAGATGACGCAATTGCACCATGAGGTGCCGCTCCTGTTGGCCCAAGCCAATGCCGTATTGCAACCCCTTTTGGCGCGCTGGGGCGTTGATTTTTCAGTCGACACGGCCTCACTGCAAACGATGCTGCTGGGCCACTTGAGCGACAACCTGGAAGGCATTTTGATGCGCGTTTTGTCTTCGCTCAAACTTGGCAGCAGCGTGGCCTTCATGGTGTTGGGCTCGGTACTGCTCATTCCCGTGGTCTTGTTTTACCTGCTGATGGATTGGAATGCGCTCATGGCCAAAGTCAGCAACTTGGTGCCGCCTCGTCTGCGTCCTGCTCTGACCAATTTCGCTGATGAAGCCGACCAAATCCTAGGCCAATATTTGCGAGGTCAGTCGCTGGTGATGTTGATCATGGCGCTCTACTACAGCCTGGCCTTGAGTTTGTTTGGTCTGGATCTGGCGGTGCCCATTGGCATCTTCACCGGGCTGGCCATTTTTGTACCTTACATCGGCTTTGGCTTGGGCCTGATCATGGCCACCTTGGCCGGCTTGCTGGACTTTGCCAGCGTGGAGGGAC
>CANGMW010000089.1 GCA_947454695.1 Comamonadaceae bacterium
CATCAGCCCATGCTGGGCCAGGTCATCGCGCAGTTGCTGGGTCTCAAGGCCGAGGAGTGCATGGTGCGCAAAGGGGCGGTTTGGTGGCTGCGCTACCGCGAACGCGAAGGTGCAGGGCAAACCGTGTTGGTGTCGGTGCAGTCTCCCGACGCGCTCTGAAGGGCATCGGAAGGTGCGCTCTGGCCTCAGGATTTCTGAGGGCGGCCCGTCTTGATGGCGGGCACTGCGTTGAGTGCAGTCAGGAAAGTCTTGTCGTTCATGGCCGTCAGTGCCTTGATGCCGGCGCGGATCAACTCACTTTTTTTCACCGGTTGCTTCAATTGGATGGCGCGCGTTTTCAGCGTGTCCAAAACCAGGTATTCAGATTTCGGAAAAGTGAAGCTGTCACGCACCAGCTTGTCTTTTTTTGCCTTCTCAGTTTTGAGGGGGGCGGTTTTGGGCGTCGACACGGGTTTTGTTGCGGCTTTTTTCAGGACTGTTTTGGGAGCGCGCACCGGTTTGGCGCTGGTGGTTTTGACAGGTGCTTTCTTGACCGCTGTCTTGGTGGCTTTACGAACCGGTGTTTTTGTGGTGGCCATGGGGTGTCTCTTGTTGGTTAATGGTGTAAACAGTTTATACCGTTTAACAAGAGGCCGCCATTTTGTCGTCAACGAGCCGGTCTAGAGCTCATTGAATACCAGCTGAATGTCGGTTTTTTGCCAAGCCAGGACTTCTTCGCGTAGCAGGTGCGCGGACTGAGGATAGGTTTGGGCCCACCCGGCAGGGCAGGTGAGCTCGAAATGAGCGCTGTGGCGAACCGGGGTGATTTGAATGCCCCGGTAATCCGGCTCACGTCGGGCATGGCAAAAAATCACCGCCAATCGCAGGCACAACAACTGGCGGATGAAGAGGGCGTCGGTGAAGTCGATTTCCAGTTTTCTCAACTTGCCGCGGTGCCCCAATACCAACTGGCCCAAGCGGTGAAGTTCGGGCATGGAAAAGCCCGCCGCATCGGCGTTGTCCAGAATGTAGGCGCCATGCTTGTGGTAATCACTGTGAGAAACCAGGCTGCCGATTTCATGCAATTCGCAGGCCCACATCAATTTTCGCTGGGTACGCTCCGATTCATCGGCTGACAAATCGGTGGACAACTGGCGCAACAGGTGGCGAGCCACTTTTTGCACCCGAACGGCTTGCGCATTATCGGTTTTGAAGTTGGTGGCCAGTCGCTTGACACTGGCGCTGCGCATGTCGGTTTGTTCGTGTTCGCGGTCCAGCAAGTCGTACAAAGCCCCATGCCGCAAAGCCCCCAAGGCGACATGCAGCTCATGGATGTCCAGTAAGTCAAACGTTGCTTGCAAAACACTCAAGCCGCCTGCGATGACGGAGCGCCGGTCTTCTTTCATGCCCTCCAAACGCAATTTGTCTGCGGATTGTGCTTTGAGCAAGCGTTCCCTCAGCCAGGCCAGGCCTTCGCGGTTGATCACATCCTGCGGCCAGCCGGCGGCATGCAATACATCGCCCACAGCACCCACCGTACCTGAAGAGCCGTACGCGACATCCCAAGCTTGTCTGGGGTAGGCATTGAGCGCTTCGTCCAGCACCGCTTTGGCGGCGACTTCGGCGGCCTTGAAGGCGCTGGCGCTGAAGTTTCCATTTTCAAAGTAGCGCATCGACCAGGCCACACTGCCCACGCGAAAGGAAGCCATTTCCGAGGCTTCATAGCCTTGCCCCAAGATCAGTTCCGTGGAGCGTCCGCCAATGTCAATCACCAAACGGCGCTCATCGGATTGCGGCAGCAAATGCGAGACGCCCTGGTAAATCAGACGCGCTTCTTCTTTGCCGGAGACCACATCAATGGGGAAACCCAAAATCTGGGTCGCCCGGCGCAAAAAGGTGTCTCGGTTGCGGGCTTCGCGCAGTGTTTGAGTGGCCACGGCCCGCACCTGGTATTTGCGAAAACCGGCCAAGCGCTCGGCAAATCGCGCCAGGCAGTCCCAGCCGCGTTGCATGGCGTCTACCGATAAATTGCGGTCCTCATCCAGTCCATTGCCTTGGCGCACCGTCTCTTTGAGGTATTCGGTCCGCTGTATTTGACCGTGATCCAAGTACCCGATTTCAAGTCGAAAACTATTGGAGCCTAGGTCAATGGCGGCAAGTCGGGTTCCGTTTTGCATGCTTTGGAGTGCTGGAGTAAGAGGTAAATGGGTCCCGGACCCGCTAAAGTACGTCAAGCATATGACTTTTATATGTCAGAGCGATGTCGAAGGTTCGGCTTAAATGACGGAAAGCTGGGTTTGCGTCATATTGTTGTCACAAATACTTCTTAGAGTCACATCATTCTTTACCAACCTAAGGATTTAAAGATGCAAAGCACTTTCAAGCAAGCCTTCAAGGGATTGGCCATCGTTTCTTTGATGGCCGTCTCGGCATTCGCAGCCGCGCAAGACGTCACCGGCGCGGGCGCGAGCTTCCCGGCCCCCTTGTATTCCAAGTGGGCCTCCGACTACAACAAAGCCACCGGCGTGAAGATTAACTACCAATCCGTGGGTTCGGGCGCTGGCATCAAGCAGATCGATGCCAAAACCGTCGATTTCGGTGCTTCCGACATGCCGCTCAAAGACGACGAACTGGCTAAAAAAGGCCAGATCCAGTTCCCCACCGTGATCGGTGGCGTGGTGCCGGTGGTCAATATTCCCGGCATCACTGCAGGCCAACTCAAACTGAGCGGCCAAGTGCTGGGTGACATTTATCTGGGCAAGATCACCAAGTGGAATGATGCGGCGCTCAAAGCCCTCAACCCCACTTTGAACCTGCCGGACGCCGCGATTGCGCCGGTGCGTCGCGCCGATGGTTCGGGTACCAGCTTTATTTTCACCAACTACCTGAGCAAGGCCAACCCCGAGTGGGCCAGCAAAGTGGGCGAGGGCACCGCTGTGAACTGGCCAACCGGCGCCGGTGGCAAAGGCAATGAAGGCGTTGCCGCATTTGTGACGCGCCTGCCCAACTCGATCGGCTACGTCGAGTACGCCTATGTGAAGCAAAACAAAATGGTCTACGCGCTGATGAAGAACAAGGCCGGCAACTTTATTTCGCCGGACGACACCGCGTTCAAAGCGGCTGCGGCCAGTGCTGATTGGCACAAGAGCTTCTACCAAATCCTGACCGACCAGCCGGGCAAAGATGCATGGCCGATGTCGGGCGCCACCTTCATCTTGATGCACAAGCTGCAAGACAAGCCTGAGCAAGCGTCTGCTGTGTTGAAGTTCTTCTCCTGGGGCTACAAAAACGGCGACAAAACCGCTGATGACATGGACTATGTGCCCATGCCTGCCAGCGCAAAAGCCGACGTCGAAAAAGCTTGGGCTGAGATCAAAGACGCGTCTGGCAAAGCCATCGCTTTCAAGTAATTGACGACATTGACAGGGCATTGAGTTCATGAGTACCACGTCAACAGCCAGGACAGCCCGAAGGGCTGGTCCTTTGGGGGATATTGTTTTTGGCTGGCTTGCCAAGGCGGCCGCAATATTCACCCTGGCGTTGCTGGCCAGTATCTTGCTGTCGCTCTTGATGGGCGCCTGGCCTGCCATTGATAAGTACGGTCTGGGGTTTTTGACCCGTACGGTGTGGGATCCGGTTCAGGAGGATTTCGGTGGCTTGGTGATGATTTACGGCACGCTGGCCACCTCGCTCATTGCCTTGTTGATTGCAGTGCCGGTGAGTTTTGGCATTGCCTTGTTTTTGACCGAGATGTCGCCTGCCTGGCTCAAGCGCCCGCTGGGCACCGCCATTGAATTGCTGGCAGCAGTGCCGTCTATCGTTTACGGCATGTGGGGCCTGTTGGTGTTCGGCCCCATCCTGGCCACCTATGTTCAACAGCCGCTGCAGGCCATGTTCACGGGCGTTCCTGTTTTGGGTGCCTTGGTGGCAGGGCCGCCGGTGGGCATCGGCATTTTGTCGGCCGGCATTATTTTGGCCATCATGATCATTCCGTTCATCGCCTCGGTCATGCGCGATGTATTTGAAGTCACGCCGCCGCTGCTCAAAGAGTCGGCCTACGGTCTGGGCTCCACCACCTGGGAGGTGGTGTCCCGGGTAGTTTTGCCCTACACCAAAGCCGGTGTGGTGGGCGGCATCATGTTGGGGCTGGGCCGTGCCTTGGGTGAAACGATGGCCATCACCTTTGTCATCGGCAATATGAACCAGTTGGACTCGATCAGTATTTTTCAAGCGGCCAACAGCATCACCTCTGCTCTGGCCAATGAGTTTGCCGAGGCCGGTGCCGGACTGCATCAGGCGTCCTTGATCTACCTGGGTTTGATTCTTTTCTTCATCACCTTTGTGGTGTTGTCGCTGTCCAAGTTGTTGCTACGTCAACTGCAAAAAAGCGAAGGGACTAAATCATGAGCGCGGTCGACCCTGGCCGGCTGGCGCATTACGCCCGTCGTAAACGTGTGAACATGATGGCCCTGACCTTGTCATTGGGTGCCATGGCTTTTGGCCTGTTCTGGTTGTTTTGGATTTTGTGGGAAACCTTCCGGCTGGGCTTTGACGGTTTGAGTTGGCTCACCGTCTCGCAGATGACGCCGCCACCCAATGAGGCCGGTGGCATTGCCAACGCCATTTATGGCTCATTTTTAATGGTGCTGCTCGCCACCCTCGTGGGCACGCCCATTGGCGTGATGGCCGGTATTTATCTGGCCGAGTACAACCCCAAGGGTTGGCTGGCTGAGCTCACCCGGTTCGTGAACGACATTTTGCTGTCGGCGCCCTCCATCGTGATCGGCTTGTTTGTCTACACCGTGGTGGTGGTGCGCTTCAAGTCGTTTTCCGGCTGGGCCGGTGTGATCGCTTTGGCGCTGATTGTCATCCCCGTGGTGATTCGCACGACCGAGAACATGCTCCAACTCGTGCCTGCTGGCCTGCGGGAAGCCGCCTATGCACTGGGTGCGCCCAAGTGGAAGGTCATCTTGAGCATCACGCTCAAAGCAGCACGTGCAGGTGTGGTCACCGGTGTGTTGCTGGCGGTGGCCCGCATCTCAGGCGAGACAGCGCCTTTGTTGTTCACGGCTTTGAACAACCAGTTCTGGACGTCCAACCTGAACGACCCGATGGCCAGCTTGCCGGTGACAATTTTCAAATTCGCGATGAGCCCTTATGAAAACTGGCAGCAACTGGCTTGGGCAGGCGTGCTGCTCATCACCATCACTGTTTTGGGCTTGAACATTCTGGCGCGTGTGCTCACGCGCAACAAAGGTTAATACCGTGACTGAATCTCTTTTCAACTCGAGGCCAACGATGGAATCCAGTGCTGTACCCGTTCCCTCCAAAATTTCTGTGCGCGACCTGAACTTTTTCTACGGAAAATTTCATGCACTTAAAAACATCAGCCTGGAGATCCCTGAGAAAAAGGTGACGGCTTTTATCGGCCCGTCGGGCTGCGGCAAATCGACCTTGCTGCGGGTGTTCAACCGCATGTTCGAGTTGTATCCCGATCAACGGGCGCAGGGCGAGGTGATGCTGGACGGTGAAAACCTGCTGACCAGCAAGCAAGATGTGGCTTTGCTGCGCGCCAAGGTCGGGATGGTGTTTCAAAAGCCCACGCCTTTTCCGATGTCCATTTACGACAACATCACCTTTGGCATCAAGTTGTTTGAGTCGCTCAACGCCACTGACATGGAAGAACGTGTCGAATGGGCTTTGCGTAAAGCGGCACTGTGGTCTGAAGTGAAAGACAAATTGCACCAAAGCGGCTCGGGCCTGTCTGGTGGTCAGCAACAGCGCCTGTGCATTGCGCGCGGTATTGCCATCAAACCGGAAGTGTTGCTGTTGGACGAGCCCTGCTCGGCGCTGGATCCTATTTCAACCGCAAAAATTGAAGAGCTCATCACTGAACTTAAAGATGATTACACCGTGGTCATCGTCACTCACAACATGCAGCAAGCCGCGCGTTGCAGCGATTACACCGCCTACATGTACTTGGGTGACCTGGTGGAATTCGGCGCAACGGAACAGATCTTTTTCAAGCCGGTGCGCAAGGAAACAGAAGACTACATCACTGGTCGCTTCGGCTAATTCAATCAAGGAACCGATATGCCCGATAAACATTTGTCATCCCAGTTCGACAGCGAACTCAACACCGTTTCCTCCCGTGTCATGGAAATGGGGGGCTTGGTGGAGTCACAAGTACAGCAAGCCATTTTTGCCTTGTCCCGATTCGACACGCCGGCTGCTCAGCTGGTGATTGACAACGAAAAACGTGTCAACGCCATGGAAGTGGAAATCGACCATGAGTTGTCGTCCATCATTGCGCGACGTCAACCGACGGCCCGTGACTTGCGTCTGCTCATGGCCATTTCCAAGGCGACGGCCAATTTGGAGCGCGTGGGCGATGAGGCGGAAAAAATCGCGCGCATGGTGAACTCCATCATTCGCGGGGGCACGCCACGCTCGCTGCCTGCTTCCGAGTTGCGCATTGCCTCTGACCTGGCATCTGGCTTGTTGCGCAAAGCCCTGGATGCGTTTGCCCGCTTGGATACAGCAGCTGCAGTCTCTATCCTGAAAGAGGATGACCTGATTGACAAGGAGTTCGACAGCTTTGTGCGTGTGCTCATCACCTACATGATGGAAGATCCGCGAACCATTTCGTCCAGCCTGGACCTGCTGTTTGTCGCCAAGGCCATTGAGCGCGTGGGCGACCATGCCAAAAATATTGCCGAGCTCATCATCTACATCGTCAAGGGGGCAGATGTGCGCCACTCGTCGATTGAGGACATTGAAACCGTACTGAAATGAAAAGCCAGCCTGTTGTCCTGATTGTTGAGGACGAGCCCGCCATTGCTGATCTGATTGCGGTGAACCTGCGGCACAGTGGTTTTCGCCCCATCTGGGCCATGGACAGTGACACTGCTCAGCGCGAGTTGGATGCGGTGTTGCCCGATGTGATCTTGCTGGACTGGATGCTGCCCGGTGAAAGCGGTCTGAATCTGGCCAAGCGCTGGCGTGCGCAAGCGCGAACCAAGGCGGTCCCCATCATCATGCTCACCGCGCGCAGTGATGAAACGGATCGGGTGGCCGGCCTTGACGCCGGGGCGGACGACTACATCGCCAAACCGTTTTCGACCAAGGAATTGCTGGCACGTATCCGTGCCGTCTTGCGGCGCCGCACGCCCGAGCAGACTCATGCGCCCATTGCCATCAGTGGCTTGGTGTTGGACTCGTCCACCCACCGGGTGTCTTTTCAGAACCAGCCTTTGAAGCTTGGGCCGACCGAATTCAAACTCTTGCAATTTCTGATGAGCCATGCCGAACGTGTGCACAGCCGAGGCCAGTTGCTGGACAAGGTGTGGGGCGACCATGTTTTCATTGAAGAGCGGACCGTGGACGTTCACGTCAAGCGCTTGCGGGAATCTCTGGGGCTTGCAGGTAAGATGGTTGAAACGGTGCGCGGTGCGGGCTACCGTCTGACCGCACAACCTTCGAGCCATTGAGTTAATGACCACCGCTTAAGCGGGCCTCACATGTTCTTGCGACTCTTCACCTTTCTGGTTTTTCAGGCGCTGGGCGCGACCTTGGGTTGGCTTATTTGGCCGCATGACGTCAAGTTGGCCGGCGTACTTTTCGGGGTGGTTCTGGGCAGTTTGATGTGGGTGGTGTACGACCTCACCCGTGGCCTGCGCATGATGGCTTGGCTGCGTGAGGGGGATATGTCCGAGATTCCCCTGAAGATCGGCATCTGGGGCGAGGTGTCTGACCGGGTGCGCCGCATGATGCGCGCACGAACCCAGTTGACCCGGGAAAGTGAAGCTCGTCTCCAGGATTTTCTGGCCGCCTTGCAAGCGTCCCCCAACGGGGTCTTGTTGCTCGATGCCCAAGGACGCATTGAGTGGTTTAACCAAACGGCGGCGCATCATTTCGGCTTGGACGCCCAACGCGATTTGCAACAGCACCTGGTCAACCTGGTGCGTGACCCTGCCTTCGCCGCTTATGTGGCGGGGAGCGACTACACGCACGACGTCGCCATCCAGGGCCGTGCGAGCAGCGCGTCTAGGCCCATGCGATTGTCGGTGCAGCTACATCCCTATGGTGACCGCCGAAGCCTGCTCTTGTCGCGCGACATCACCATGTTGGAGCAAGTTGAGGCCATGCGCCGCGATTTTGTGGCCAATGTCTCGCATGAAATCCGCACGCCATTGACGGTGCTGTCCGGCTTTGTTGAAACCTTGCAGTCCTTGCCATTGGATGAGAAAGAACGTGCGACTTATCTGGAGTTGATGGCCCAGCAGGCTTTCCGCATGCAGTCGCTGGTCAATGATTTGCTCATGCTCTCAAGGTTAGAGGGCAGCCCCTTGCCCAGCATGAACGAGTGGACCTTGGTGTCCGTGCTCTTTCAACAAATCGATCAGGAAGCCAATGCCTTGTCCGCTAGCCTTGACAAGTCAGGCACTGCCAAGCACCACATCCGCTTTGACCTGAGCTTGGACATGGAACTCTCTGGCCTGGCCAGTGAATTGCACAGCGCCATGTCCAACCTGGTCAACAATGCCGTTCGCTACACACCCGCAGGCGGTGAAGTGCGTGTGAGCTGGCAGCTTTTGGAAGATGGTCGCGCTCAGTTCACGGTGGCAGACACCGGGCCGGGTATCGCTGCAGAGCATTTGCCGCGCTTGACCGAGCGGTTTTACCGGGTGGACCGTAGCCGCTCGCGCGACTCCGGGGGCACAGGACTGGGGCTGGCCATCGTCAAGCACGTAGCGCAGCGCCACGGCGCAGAGCTGGTGATTGAGAGCGTCGTGGGCCGAGGCTCGCACTTCTCTATCCTCTTTCCCGCCAGCCGCTTACGCAGCGTGTAAGCTGCGTTCCCTTGGGCTTTGCAGCGTGTGAGCTGCGTCTCCTTGAGCTTCGCAGCGTGTGAGCGGCGTCTCCTTGGGCTTTGCAGCGTGTAAGCGGCGTCTCCTTGAGCTTCGCAGCGTGTAAGCTGCGTCTCCTTGAGCTTTGCAGCGTGTAAGCTGCGTCTCCTTGAGCTTTGCAGCGTGTGAGCTGCGGCTCCTTGAGCTTTGCAGCGTGTGAGCTGCATGCCCTTGAGCTTTGCAGCGTGTGAGCTGCATGCCCTTGAGCTTGACGATTCAACTTGGGGGTGCGTCGCGACGCATGACTTGCCAAACCATGCCCCACATCAGGAGTGAAGTGATCGCCAAAGCGACACTGGCCGTCATCCAAAAAGCAGCGGGTGTTTGCAAGGCCTGCAGTGGCCCGAGTCCTAGGTAGGCCA
>CANGMW010000090.1 GCA_947454695.1 Comamonadaceae bacterium
AAACTGCCAGTAAGATGCTGTCACATCAGGACGATGTGACAGCGCATGCCAAGATTTCACTGCAGTTTTAAAGCCAAGAAGTTCTCAAGTTTTACTGGCCAGCGGGCGATAAAGCCGCTGGCCCTATTGTCGTTAACAGTCGCTGACGCCGACAATTTCCTGCCGCCAGGTGTGTTGTCGTCGCCCAATGCATAACCCCTCAAATGCACCATGCTCAAGTTGAACTTGGTGTTTTAAGAATGACAGAACCCATTCAACCCCAAATGGACCTGCTCCAACAGGCGGTGGCGTTTCACCAAAGTGGTGATGTCGCCAAGGCACAAGCACTTTATCAATCGATATTAAATTCGCAGCCGCAGCACAGCGATGCACTGCATTTATTGGGGGTGACACATATCCAAGCCCAACGTTATGAGCAGGCCATTGCACTGATTGACCAGGCGATTGCCGTGCGTCCCGACCTGGTGGCGGCCCATTTCAACCGGGCTCTTGCACTCAAGGGCTTGAATCAACTCGAAGCAGCCGAGGCGGGTTTTGCCAAGACCTTGGAGCTGCAAGCAGATTACACGCAAGCCCTGCAACCACGGGGCATGGTGTTGCAAGCACTGGGGCGCGCTCAAGAGGCTTTGAAATGCTTTGAGGCGCTGGCGAAAAACACGCCCAAAGACGCCAGCACCCAAGCTAATCTTGGTGTGGTTTTATTCCAGCTAAAACGATGGAGCGAAGCGCAAGCTGCGTTTGAACAAGCGTTGTTATTGCAGCCAAATCACGCAAGCCACCACTTCAATCTCGCGACTGCATTGCAAGAGCAGGGGCGCTTAGAGGAGGCACTGCGCCATTACGACCAAGCCATCGCCTTGCAGGACGACTATGTCGACGCCCACCATAACCGCGGCAATGTCCTCAAAGACCTCAGGCGTTATGAGGAGGCCTTGCACAGTTTGGAGCGCGCCATGGCCTTGCGACCGGGCGATGCGCAAGCCTATTCCAATCAAGGCAATGTATTCAAAGCCATGCTCAGACTCGAGGACGCCTTGCGCGCTTACAACGAGGCGCTGCGCTTGCGTCCCGACGATGCAGATGCGATGCTCAACAAATCGATAGCGCTTTTATTAAGTGGTCAATTTGAATCGGGCTGGCAAGCCTACGAATCACGCTGGCAAACGCAGTCCTCCAGTCAGCACGTAAGACGCTTTGATGTGCCGGCCTGGCGCGGAGAGACTGACCTCCAAGGCAAGACCATCCTGCTGTACACCGAACAAGGCTTGGGCGACACCTTGCAGTTTTGTCGTTATGCCCAAGTGCTTTGCGAAATGGGTGCGCGCGTTGTGATGGAAGTGCCGGGTTCTTTAAACGGGGTGCTGCGAAGTTTGGCGGGTGTGAGCCAATGGGTCATCAAAGGCGAAGCATTGCCGAACTTTGATCTGCATTGTCCATTGTTGTCATTGCCCTTGGCCTTGCAGACTTCACTGGAAACCATTCCCGGTCGCGTTGCCTATTTGAAGGCTTCGTCCGACAAAGTGCAGGCTTGGTCCGCCAAATTAGGTGCACCCAAGCGACTCCGGGTGGGCATCGCTTGGCGTGGCAGCGCCACCCACAACAACGACCGCAACCGCAGCATGGCCCTAGAAGAATTTATCCAACCATTGCCGCGCCATGTGGACTATTTCAGTCTGCAAAAAGAAGTGAGGCCTGACGATGCGGCGGTGCTGTCAGCTGCGTCAAATATTCAGCACTTTGGTTCGTCATTGCATGACTTCACGGACACGGCTGCTTTGTGCGAACTCATGGACCTGGTCATCAGCGTGGACACCAGCGTTGCGCACCTCAGCGGCGCTTTGGGCAAACCAACCTGGGTGCTGCTGCCCTATTCCCCAGATTGGAGATGGTTAATGCACAGATCCGATACACCTTGGTATGCTTCGATGCGTTTGTTCCGTCAAAGTGCCGACCTTCAATGGGCGCCCGTTCTTGAAACAGTTGCCCAAGAACTTCACCATCTGTGAGAGGACCCGTGATGTGCAATTCCTGCCCTGACACCCCAATCCCGCAAGTCCATGCGTTATCGTCCTACCAACGGCGTGACTTTATTAAGCGTTTGTCACTGGCTGGCGGCAGTTTGGCTGTGGCGCCCACCCTCTGGGCTGCCAGTCCCGGCGTACCCAAGCCAGACAATGTTTTGAATTCTCAGCAGGCCCTCGAGCGGCTTTTGCAAGGCAACCAACGCTATGTGAAGAACAAGCCTCGGACCCGGCAATTCGAGCAAACGCGCAAGGCGCTGGCCAAAGGACAAAACCCCTACGCTTGCATTTTGTCGTGCGCGGATTCCCGTATCAGCCCCGAGTTTTGCTTTGATGAAGAACGGGGCGATTTATTTGTGACCCGGGTCGCCGGCAATTTCGCTTCCGACGCGGTACTCGCCAGCCTGGAGTACGGCACAGCGGTGCTGGGCGCTTCGCTCATCATGGTGCTGGGCCATACCAGCTGTGGTGCGGTCAAGGCCGCGATCAAAGCCCAGCAGGAGAACCACAGCTTTCCCGGCCACATCCAAACCCTCACCACCGCCCTGGCCCCCGCCGTGCGCGAGGCACTGCCCAAAGGCGGCGATCTGGTCGAGAGCGTGACGCTGGAGAACATCCGCGCCAATGTGCGCAAGCTGCGTGAATCCAATCCCTTGCTCACCCAGTTGCAAGCTGAGAAGAAGCTGCAAGTTGTGGGCGGGCTCTACCATTTGGACACCGGCCGTGTCGAGCTGGTGAATGCGTAACGACGCCAACGCTTAGTTGTTCAGCGCCTGCGCTGCTTGCGCCGCTTCCGCTCGGAGGGCGAATTCGGCACGCAGAGCGCGCAATTTTTCGCGCGGGTCTTCTTTGGTGCTGGCTTGGTTCAGGGCCATCTCGGCGATGAAGCGACTGGGTTGGGCTGCGATCATGTCGCGGCCCTTTTTGCGCTTACGCGTCCAACTGACCGAGAGCGTTTTCTGAGCACGCGTGATGCCCACATACATGAGTCGCCGCTCTTCTTCTAAGCGGGTCACGCTGGCAGCCGCAGCCGCGGCCTGAGCAACTTCGGAGTCGTCGTCATTGCCCTTGTCGCCGGGTTTGAAGGGCAACATGCCTTCGGTCACGCCCACCAGCATCACATGCGGCCACTCCAAGCCTTTGGCGGCGTGCAGGGTGGACAGTGTCACCACATTTTGGTCCTGCTCGCGTTCGCTGATGGTGGACAAAAGCGAGATGGTTTGTGCGACTTCCAGCAGCGATTTTTTTTCATTGGCCATGATGACGCCTGCAGTGTCGTCAATCTGCCCGCCGCAGCGCTGGGCCATCCAGTCGCAAAATTCCATCACATTTTTCCAGCGGGATGCCGCCAGTTTTTCGTTGTCTTCGCTGTCAAACAGGTGTTTTTCGTACCCGATCTCAGTAAGCCATGTCGACAAGAACGCCCGCGAATCTTCAGCGCCGGTCGTTTGGCGGGCACGGAATTCAAGATCGTTCACATAGCGGCCGAATTCATGCAGGCTGCCGACCGCTCGGGCATTGAGTGCAGCACCCAACGAAGAAGAAAACAAGGCTTCAAACAGGCTCAACTTGTAGCGGCTGGCAAAAGTGCCTAGCTGCTGCAAGGTCTGATGGCCGATGCCACGCTTGGGCGTGGTGACGGCCCGCAGAAACGCCGGGTCATCGTCGTTGTTGACCCACAGGCGGAACCAAGCGCACAAGTCTTTGATCTCGGCCCGGTCAAAAAAACTTTGACCACCCGACACCTTGTAGGGAATTTGCGCTTTGCGCAAAGCCTGTTCGAACATGCGAGCCTGGTGGTTAGCGCGGTACAGCACCGCGTAGTCGCGCAGTTCGCTGCCCGGATGGTTGGCGCGCAGGCTTTGAATGCGGGCCACGGTGCGCTCTGCCTCGTGCTCTTCATTGTCGGCATCGACCACGCGGACCGGCTCGCCTTCACCCAGATCACTCCACAAGTTTTTGGGAAAGAGTTTGGGGTTGGGCCCGATCACATTGTTGGCCGCCCGCAGAATAGCGCTGGTGGAGCGGTAGTTTTGCTCCAGCTTGATGACTTTGAGGTTGGGGAAATCAATCGGCAGTTTTTTCAGGTTGTCCAAGGTGGCGCCGCGCCAGCCGTAAATCGACTGGTCATCGTCTCCCACCGCGGTGAAACGCGATTGCTGCGGGTTGTGTCCGCCCACCAGGGCCTTGAGCACCTCGTACTGCGTGGCATTGGTGTCCTGGTATTCATCCACCAGGATATGGCCCATCTTGGCTTGCCAAGCGGCGCGCACGTCATCGTGTTGCTGCAAGAGCTTGAGGGGCATGCCAATGAGGTCATCAAAGTCCACGCTCTGGTAGGCCCACAAGCGTTCCTCATAGCGCGCCATGATGCGCGCGATCAGTTGGTCTTCATCGTTGGCCGCTTGTGCCAGCGCCTGCTCGGCATTGAGCCCGCTGTTTTTCCAGGCGCTGATAGTCCATTGCCATTGCCGTGCTGTGGCCGCATCGGTGGTGCCGCCCGCGTCTTTGAGAATGCTGGTCACATCGTCACTGTCCAGAATCGAGAACTGCGGTTTAAGGCCCAGGGCTTCTCCGTTTTCTCGCAACATGCGCACGCCCAGCGCGTGAAACGTGCACACCACCACCTCTTTAGCGGCTTTGCCAATCAGCCCTTTGGCGCGTTCACGCATTTCGGCGGCCGCCTTGTTGGTGAAGGTGATAGCGGCAATGCGTCCCGGCGCCATGCCCGACTGGATCAAGCGTGCGATTTTGTGGGTGATGACGCGGGTTTTGCCGGAGCCGGCACCTGCCAGTACCAGGCAGGGCCCATGCATGAAATTAACGGCTTCTTGCTGCGCGAGATTCAGACCGGACGAGGGGGAGGTGGACATTCATTAACCAAGGTAAGAGCTTGGAATCATACAGAGCCAAGGTGAAATTTTTGACGTCCCTCGGACAGAAAAGGCCATCTGCGATGACAATACCGCCGTGCTTCAAATTTTTTCTGTCACCTTTCCGTTTTTTGCACTGGTCCTTTGCGGCTTTCTGGCTGCAAGACGTCGCATGCTGCCGCTGGACGCCATCGCCGGCTTGAATGGTTTCGTGCTGTTTTTCGCGCTGCCGTGCATGCTCTACCGTTTTGGCGCGACCACACCGGTCGCGCAGTTGCTCGATACCAGCGTGTTTTTCACCTGGTTGTTCTGCGCGCTCATCATGGTGGGGTTCAGCATTGCGCTCAGTCTGAACGAACGCATTCGCTGGAACGATGCCGCCTTTGGCGCGCTGGTGGCCGCCTTCCCCAACACGGGTTTCATGGGCGTGCCTTTGCTGGTGGCTTTGCTGGGTGCGCAAGTGGCCGGGCCGATGATTGTCACCATCACAGTGGACATGGTGATCACCACTTCGCTGTGCATCGCCTTGTCGCGACTGGACAGTGCCGACACCCACGGCATGGCCACTGCGCTTCGTAACGCCCTTAAAGGCATGCTTTTCAACCCGCTGCCCTGGGCCATCGTGCTGGGGGGGCTGAGCTCTTACATGCAGTTCGAGTTGTACCCGCCCGTGCAAAAAACCATTTGGCTGTTGGCCGATGCCGCCTCACCCACGGCTTTGTTCACCATCGGCGCGGTGTTGGCGCGCTCGCAGATGATGGCGCTCATGCATGACCATCCGCCCATCCGTGCTTTGGATTACTTGCCGATGGCCTTGCTCAAGTTGCTCTTGCACCCCGTGCTGGTGCTGTTGGCCGGCCTGTGCGCCATTCAGTTTGGCGTGCCTTTGCAGCGCTCTGCCCTGGTGGTGATGGTGTTGGTGGCGGCACTGCCCAGCGCCAGCAATGTGTCGATGCTGGCCGAGCGTTTTGGTGCGGATAACGGGCGTATTGCGCGAATCATTCTGGTCTCTACCGCGGCGGCCTTCATCAGCTTTTCCTTCATCGTGCGGCTGATCACCTGATCTGCATCGACGCACTGACGTCCCTAGATGGCCAAGGGATCTACATCCACGGCCCAGCGGATCAGCCCCTTGCCTTCGGGCTGCTGGCGCGTGGCTTGCAACACCGCGTGCCAATGCTGCAAGAAGCGCTGCAAGTGCACGCGCGAAGCACTCTCGATCAGCATTTGCGCACGCTCCACATTGGCAATGCGCTGCACACTCATCGGGACCGCCGCGTACACCGTGACGCCCATCTCCTGCGCCTGGTCAGTCGCGCAAAGCCGCGCGAGGTTGAGAAAGCCTTGCGCCACTTCCTGGGTGCGCGCTTCGGCCCGGACCAATGCCTGAAAACTCATGGGCGGCAGTCCGGCTTGTTCGCGCTCTTGCAACTGCTGTTCGGCAAAGGCCGGGTAGTCATGTTGCTTCAGACTGGCAAACAAGGGGTGCGTGGGGTGAAAGGTCTGGACCCACATCTCGCTGCGTGCGCTGATGTCCGCATCACGTCCGGCGCGCCCGGCCGCTTGCATGAGCAGGCTGAACAGCCGCTCGGGCGCGCGAAAGTCGCTGGAGAACAAGGCGCTGTCCGGGTTGACGGCGGCCACTAGGGTGATGTGCCGGAAGTCATGTCCTTTGGCAATCATTTGCGTGCCGACCAGGACATCAATTTCTTGTGCATGCACTTGCGCCAGTTGATTTTCCAGGGCGCCCTTGAGCCGCGTGGTGTCGGCGTCAATCCGCGCAATGCGAACGGGCTCGCCGTCCGGGCGGCGTGTGTGTGCCAGCAGTTCGGCCAGATGCTCTTCCAGCCGTTCGGTGCCGCGCCCCATCGGGCGAATGTCGGCATTGCCACAGGCCGGGCAGTGGTGCGGCACCCGTTCGGTGAAGCCGCAATGGTGGCATCGCAGCGTGCGGTCAACTTTATGAAAGACACGAAACGCGCTGCAATGCGGGCATTCGCTTTTCCATTCGCAGTCGCTGCAATGCAGCACCGGGGCATAGCCGCGTCGGTTCAAAAACACCATGCACTGTTCACCACGTTGCACCCGTTCCTGAATGGCCAGCAACAGAGGCGTGGAAAACACCGCATGTTTGGGCTGGTGGTTCATGTCCACCCGGCGCACCAGCGGCAGCGCGCTGTGCTCGCCGATGCGGCTGGGCATGTGCAGGCGCTGGTAGCGACCGCCTTCTTCAGCGGGCCGGCTGTGGTACCAGCTCTCCAGCGAAGGCGTGGCCGAGCCCAGAATCACCTTGGCCCCATCAAGCCGGGCGCGGTACACCGCCAGGTCGCGTGCTGAATAACGTGCGCCTTCTTGTTGCTTGTAGCTGGGGTCGTGCTCCTCGTCGACCACGATGAGCTTGAGCTGGGGCATGGACGCAAAGACGGCCATGCGCGTGCCCAACACAATCCGCGCCGCGCCGCTGTGCGCTGCCAGCCAACTTTTGAGACGCTGCGGGTTGGTCATGCCGCTGTGCATGGAGACCAGGCAGTCCGCGCCATATTGCGGCGCAAAGCGCTCGGTGAAACGTTGCTCCAATTGCGGGGTCAGGTTGATTTCCGGCACCATCACCAAGGCTTGCGCCTGTGGGTCCGCATCCAGGAGTTCTTGAACGCAGCGCAGGTAGACCTCGGTTTTGCCGCTGCCGGTGGCGCCAAACAGCAGGAACGGCCCGGCTTGCGTGCGAATCTGTGCCATCACCGTTTGCTGCTCAGGACTCAGGTCTGGCGCATTGGTCGCGGTATCGCGCGCTGCGGCACTGGGCGTATCTTTGGCGTGGCGTTTGATGCGACGTTGCAACTGAACCGGGGACAGGTCACGCAACTGCGGCGGCAAGGCTGCCAACGCGACTTCGCCCAAAGAGCGTTGGTAATAGCTGGCGGCAAAACTGACCAACTGCCGCCACCCGGGCGTTAAAGGCGCGAGCCCTTCCAGTGCACCGCTCAGGGGCCTGATTTTGTCCTTGTCGTACCCGTCATCCCCCTCGACGGGGGCGTCATCCCAGACGACGCCGAGCACCTCACGCTTCCCCAAGGGAGCGCGTACCAACTGGCCTGGACCCCATGGCGAAGGACTGCGGTAGCTCAAGGGCCCCGACAATTGGCTGTGCGCTGGCGTGGGAACGAGGACCGATAATTGGAAAGCCATGCAGGGAATCAAGTGCTTGCAGTGATTATCAAATTTTTCTAGAAATACGACGTAAGTGCTTGATTGGTATGAAGTTTCGTCGAAACCCAAGAAATCTGTGGATAACTTTGTTGATATAACTTGTTGTTAGCATCCAAACCCTTGTAAATCAAGGCTTTGGACGAAATGCGCAGAAATCGGGCAGTTCACAAAATCTATATAAATCAACAGCTTACGTTAGCTATTGGTTTGGTAGCAAAAAGTGACTATTTTGCGCGGGCTTAAAAACAGCGCATCCAAATTGTGCATAAGTCAGGATTTACAAACAATTTTCGAAAATTTATCAATTCAAATTTCATCTTGTTTTTTCGCGCATTTTTCGAGAGTGTGCATGCACTGACTCAACCAAGGCGGTCACGTGATCCGGCGGGGTGTATTGGCTGATGCCGTGACCTAAGTTGAAGATGTGGGTGGGGCCGGTGAGGTCTGGCTGGTCGGCGGGCGCTTGGTGCGGCGCACCAAAGCTGTCGAGCACCTTGATCACTTCGGCCTCAATCTGCTGGGGGGGCGCAAACAAAACATTCGGGTCGATGTTGCCCTGCAAAGCTTTTTGGCTGCCCACCATCGCGCGGGCCTTGCCCAAGTTGACTGTCCAGTCCAGGCCCAGCACCTCGCAGTCCAGCTGCCCCATTTCCTCCAGCCACAGACCACCGCCCTTGGTGAACACAATGCGCGGGATACGCGCGCCGGCATGTTCTTTTTTGAGCTTGGCCAGCACGCGCGCGGTGTAGGCCATGCTGAATTCCTGGAAAGCCCCATCGGCCAGTACGCCACCCCAGCTGTCAAAGATCATGACGGCCTGAGCGCCGGCATCAATCTGCGCGTTCAGGTAAGCGGCCACGGCGTCGGCATTGATCTGCAAGATGCGGTGCATCAGGTCGGGGCGGCTGTACATCATGGACTTGACTAGGCGGTAATCGTCTGAACCTGCGCCCTCGACCATGTAGCACGCCAGCGTCCAGGGGCTGCCGGAAAAGCCGATCAAGGGCACGCGCCCATTGAGCGCTTTGCGGATGGAGGTGACGGCATCAAACACA
>CANGMW010000091.1 GCA_947454695.1 Comamonadaceae bacterium
AAGCCTGAAGACTTTGCCCATGCATCACTGCCCTTGCAAAGTGATTGGATGATCAAGCCAGTGGATTCCTCGGGCAGCAAAGGCGTGAGCCGTTTGCCAAGGGGCTTCACGCCGCAAGACTTGCAAGCTTGCCTGAACAAAGCACTGGGCTATTCAGTGCTTGGACAGTGCATTGCTGAAGAGTGGCTGCAAGGCCAGCAATTGCACGGTGATGGTTTCATGCAAGATGGTCGTTTGGTCAATCATTACCTGGGGCGTCAGTCTTTTTGCACACGGCATGGCGGCTTTGGAATTTGGAGAACCGACTGGCCCTCGCTTCAGCCGAAGTCTGTCCAGCGTGACTTAGCGCATCAAGTTGAACTGATTGCCCATCACTGCGGTTACCGTGACGGCGCCATGAACATCGAAGCGCGGGTCACCCCTGAAGGCCAGGTCTACATTTTGGAGATGGGCCCGCGTGCCGGCGGCAATTTCATTCCGGTGATGCATCAACACCTCACGGGACTGGACACGGTGTTGGCCACCCTACAGATCGCCCTGGGGCAGCACGTCAAAGCGAGCCCGTACCCCGGTCTGGATGTGGCCACTGTTTGGACAGCCCACGCTCATGAATCGGGCCGCTTTGATCATCTCTGGATTCATCCAGATCTCGCGCCGCACTGCTTTTTCAAAAAAGAATTTCTCTCTCACGCCGACGCGGTTCGACCACATGTGAGTTTTGAAACAGCCGTGGCGACTTGCCTCTTTGAGTTTGACTCGCTGGCGCAGCAGCAACACTGGGTTGATCAGGATGAGCGCGCTGTAAAAGTCATCCTGTCCTAGCTTGGACTGGATTTTCTCGTTGCGGCTTGCATTGGGGTGATGTCCACCCGCCGCCCGGGATTGCCCACCACCACGCTGTGCGGCGCCACATCTTGGGTGACAACCGCACCCATGCCCACAAAAGCGCCTTGACCGATTCGAACGCCTGAACGAACAACAGCACCCAGTCCGATCACGGCATTGCGCTCAATGTGCGAATGGCCGCCTACCAACACCCCGGAGGCTATAAAAACGTGATTTTCAACCACACAGTGATGCGAGATGTTGCTGCCCGATGAAATGTAGACGTTTTCCCCGACTTGGGTTTTCAGGCCCACCAGCGACTGTCCGTAAATGATGGTGTTGCTGTTGACATGCACTTCAGCCAGGAGCTCTGCAGAAGGGGATTGAAATCCGGGCAGTCGATAACCTAAGGCTTGGGCTTGGCGGTAAATGCGTTCTCGCACCGCATTGACACCCGACCAACCCAAGGGAATAAGCAAATCAAACTTATCCGGCGGATAAGCCTGCGGCAAGGACTCCCACGCCACAACAGGCAATGACTCAAAGGTGCGCAATTCAAGCAGGTCTTGCTCCAGCGTGAATGCAGCCACGGGTTTGCCGTGCAGCTTCAGATGGGCGGCCATCACCTCGGCCAGTCCTTTGCAACCAAAGACCACGGTGTTCTTGTCTTGTTTCATGGGCATTCTTGTCGTGCCTGCAGTGGCTTCGGTCAGCTCAGCTGACCGGCAGCGCTTTGAGAGATTTGCTGGAAGCCGCTTCAGCCGGTGTGATGTCAACCACATGCGCCGGATTGCCCACCATGACGGTGTCAGGTGGAACATCCTGGGTGACCACGGAGCCCATGCCAATGAAGGCGCCATCGCCCACCGTGATGCCGGACCGCAAAATAGCCCCCAGACCGATCACCACGTTGTTGCCGATCTTGCATTCGCCACCCATGGTCACGTTCATGGCCAGAAAGACATCATTGCCAATTGTGGAGTGGTGCCCAATTTGGGTTGTGCCGCACAGGGTGACGTTGTCGCCCAGAGTTACAAACGGGTGAATGAAGACGCCCCCGTAGATGATGGAGTTGGTGTTTTCTGCGGGGGGGGATAACACGCGACTCAGAGGCGCCGTAAAACCAGGGGTTCTGTAACCCATGGCTTGCGCTTGTTGGTACTTTGTCTTTCGTAACGCATTCATGCCGCTCCAACCCAAGGGAACGATCACATCGAATTCGTCCGGTGCAAACTGTTGGGGCAAGTCCTCGAATGAACATACCGGGGCGCCATCGAAAGTAGATGCTTTGAGATGTCGACCATCCACGGTGAAGGCGGCGACCTCCCAGTGATTGAGTCTCAAAAAGTAGGCCATCGTCTGGGTCAGTGAAGAACAGCCGTAAACAATTTTTTTTCTGTTGATGTCCATGAATGGCCCGTGTATTAAGACGCTGAAGAGTCCGGCCAGTGTAATCGGCGTTGGCTCTCAAACCTTCGTTGTTCCCCCGTGAGGGGGTCTAAGAACGTCAGTTGCCTTGCCAGCAGTTGCAGTGGCCGCTCAAAGTTGTGCTGGTCTGAGTCTGCTGTGTGCAGCACCGTCGGATAGAAGCGGTCCCCCGCAATCGGTCGACCCAGCGCGTTCATGTGCACGCGCAGCTGGTGGGTTTTGCCGGTCACGGGCTGGAGTTCGTAGCGCCCCCAGGCGCCGCTTACCTCTTTCAGCGACAAGTGGGTTTCGCTGTTGGGCTCGCCGGGCACCTCGCATTGGCGGAAAAAATGCGCGTCAGGTTCCATCCGGCTTTGGTACACCGCAGGCAGCGGGGGCTGTTCATGCCAAGGCGCTATGGCTTCATAAATTTTGCGCACCTCACGCTGCCTGAACAGGCGTTGGTAAGCGCCCCGGTCTTGGGCGCGCTTGCTGAACATGACCAAGCCTGCGGTTTCCCGGTCGATGCGGTGGATGGGACTTAAGTCTTCCAGTCCAAGTTGGTGCTTGAGTCGCACCAGCAAAGTTTCCCGAACAAAGCGCCCGGTCGGCGTGACGGGCAAGAAGTGTGGCTTGTCGGCCACCACGAGGTGTTCGTCTTGATAAAGAATCTGTGCCTCAAAAGGAATCGGCGTTTCTTCGCGCAGTTCACGGAAGTAGTACACGCGGCTATGCGCGCGGTAGGGCGCGTTGGGCGCCATAGCGTGCCCCTCCTCATCCAGAACGCTGCCCTGCGTCATGCGCGTGTGCCATTCGTGCAGTGAGACGGTGCTCAGGCGATGGGTTAAAAATTCAGCCGCCGTGTTCCAAGGCCCACTGGGCAGAGCCACGCAACTCGCGCTCACGCCCTCGCGCATGGGTGGTTTGTAGCGGGGTGCGGGGCGGGTCATGGTGAGGGGCGCGTCACCGGCCTTATGTCAGCGCCGTTGAAAAACCAGGTCCCACACACCGTGTCCTAAGCGCAGGCCGCGGTTTTCAAATTTGGTGAGGGGTCGGTAGGCCGGCTTTTCTGCGTAGCCACCGTGGCTGGCGTCAGCCGTGTTGCGCAGCAGTGGCTCGGCGTTGAGCACCTCCAGCATTTGCTGGGCATAGGGTTCCCAGTCGGTGGCGCAGTGCAGGTAGCCCCCGGGCTTGAGCCGTGCGCTCAATTTCGACACCAGCGTGGCTTGAATCAAGCGGCGCTTGTTGTGTTTGGTTTTGTGCCAAGGATCGGGGAAGAACACATGCACGCCATCCAGGCTTTGCAAAGGCAGCATCTGGTCAATCACCTCGACGGCGTCATGTTGCAGGATGCGGATGTTCTCAATGCCTTGTTCGCCGATGCGCTTGAGCAGGGCGCCCACGCCGGGCTCATGCACTTCGCAACACAGAAAGTTGACCTCGGGCTTGAGCGCGGCGATGTGCGCTGTGGCCTCGCCCATGCCAAAGCCGATTTCCAGTACCAGCGGCCGCGCCGTCATAGTGGCAAGGTTGCCAAAAGCGGCGTTCACCTGCAGCGGCTGGCCGGTGAACGGCAGCACGAAGCGCGGACCTAAGGTTTCGAACGCTTTGATTTGTCCGCTGGTGGTGCGTCCGGCCCGTTTGACAAAACTTTTGATGGTCTTGGGAAAGTCCACGCCGGCAGGCGGCAAGCGACGCCGGTCTTTGGGGGGCACTGAGACGTCGGCTGCGCGGACAATGTCAGCGGCGTGGTCGGGCACTGTCAAAGCAGCGTCGGATGAAGGGGGGGAGTTTTGTTCAGTCACAGCAACCGATTTTACCGGTCGCTGCGCCAGCGGGCGGCCCACAGCTGCGTCGCGATGCGCAAGGTCTCGCTCAGTTCAGTGGCCGGGACTGTGAGCGAGAGAACTTGAGCCGCCAGTTGGATCGCATGGACCGGGTCTTGCAGGTCCAGGGGCAGAGCACCGTTTTGTTTGCTGAGTTTTTCACCGTTCTCCCCCAGCACGAGCGGGGTGTGCAGGTAATGTGGCGTGGGCAGGTTCAGGGCGCGCTGCAAAAGAATTTGCCGTGCGGTGTTGTCGGCCAGGTCTTCACCGCGCACCACATGGGTGATGCCTTGCGCGGCATCGTCCACCACCACGGCCAGTTGGTAGGCAAACCAGCCGTCGGCGCGGCGCAGTACGAAGTCGCCGACTTGGTCTGAGACATCTTGCGCCTGCGGGCCCAGCCGGTGGTCTGTCCAATGGGTGCGCGCTTCAGTTCGTGCGGCCAGGTCGGTGCGAAAGCGCCAGGCCCGTGCTGCGCGCCCGTGCAGTCCTGTGCGGCAGGTGCCCGGGTAAATGAGCTCACCGTGGCGGGGTTTGTCGTGTCCGGCTGCTTGCAGCGCTTGGGCAATGTCGCTGCGCGTGCAGGCGCAAGGGTAGGCAAGCCCTTGGGCTACCAGCGTATCCAAGGCCTGCTGATAAAGCGCGTCGCGCCGGGATTGAACCACCACGACGCCATCGGGGTGCAAACCACATCGGGCGAGTTGTTCCAGAATGGTTGGGGCGGCGCCGGGCACGCAGCGCTCACGGTCGACGTCTTCAATGCGCACCAGCCAGTGCCCTTGGTGGGCCCGGGCATCGAGCCAGCTGGCCAGCGCAGCCACCAAGGAGCCGGCATGCAAGGGGCCGGTGGGCGAGGGGGCGAAGCGGCCGATGTAGCTCACGCCACTTGAAGCGCCAATTCCAATCCGGAGATGAAGGCGTCTTCCACGCGGTGGCCCAAACACCAGTCGCCACAAACGCCGATGCGGGCTTTGGCATCCCAAGCGTGGCTGGTGCCCAAGGCTTGAATCGTTTGGGCATAGTGCCAGCGGTGCACGGTGGCAAAACTGGGTTGGGCACGGATGCCGGTGATTTCGGAAAACGCTTTGAGCAGCTTGGCTTGCACCCGGTCTTCATCATCGTTGAGATGCTCTTGCGACCAGGCCGCGCTGGCTTGCACTGTCCAGCGTTCCACCCTTTCGCGCCCGGGTTTGGACGACTCGCGTGTGAGCCAGGCAATGCGGTGGTGACTGCTGCGCGCCGCATTCCACTGCGGCCCTAAGGCATACATACCCGGCTGCATGGCTTGAGGAAACGCGAGCATCAGCGTCCAGCACGGCGCCACTTGAACCTGGCTGATTTGCTTCACCAGCGATTTAGCCTGCGTCGTGCCTTGCAAGAGCCCGGCGGCTTGCGCGCAAGGCAGGGCCAGCAGGACCGCATCGAAGCCGCCAAAGACACGCTGGCTGTCGTTTTCTCCGGTAGTACGCAGCTGCCATTGTTGGGAATGTGTGGCGTCGCGTTCAATGCGGGTCACGCGTGTTTGCAATTCGATCTGGCCTTGCAAAGGTTCAGACCAGCGTTTAACCAGGGCATTCATGCCGGGCACGGGCACCCAATGCGACTCACGTCCGGGCAGGCCGGCCGCAGCCACGCGTCCCAGCGGGTCGAGCACCCGCACGGTGTTGGCGCTCCAGGGGCGGACCAGGCCCGGAACAGTGTCCAGAGCCAGCGCAAAGCGCGCATCACGCACCGTGAAATATTGCGCGCCGTGGTCGAAGCTGCCAAACGGGGTTTGACGGGTGGCCATGCGCCCACCCACGCCTCGGCTTTTTTCAAACACCGTGACCCGGTGTCCTGCTTGAGCCAGGGTGCGTGCGCAGGCGATGCCGGCCATGCCGGCGCCAATGATGGCGATATGTTGCGCTTGGGTCATCAGGGTGTTCTCCGTTAGGTTTTTTAATCGGCTTATGGTGTGCACTTTACACGCCTCAGTGCTGTTCGAGTAGCGCCGTTTTGGTCAATGGCCTATCGAGTTGCTTGAGCCACCACTGCAAAGCCTTGCCCTGGCCCCGCGCGGTGGCTCCGCGCCAGGCGTAACTCACCCGAACCACCCGGTTGGGGCGCTCGGTTTTTTTAACCACCAGCCGGCCTGTCTCCACAAAGCGGCAAGCCATGCTCTGCGGCACAAAGCCGCCACCCAGGCCGCGCAGTTGGGCATCGAGCTTGGACTGCATATTGGCCACGGTGAACACATCCTGACCGCCAAGCAAGCCGATGGTCAGGCCGCTGCCGCGCTGCACCGAGTCGGCTACCGCCACCGCACGGTGTTGTTGCAGCATCGCATCGGTCAGCGGCTCGGGACTGGCGGCCAGCGGGTGATGCGGGGCGACGGCATAAACAAAATTGACCGAGCCCAGCAGCTTGCCGTGGATGTCGGCGCTGGTGCTGGGCTCCAGCACCACGCCAATGGCCAGATCGGACTGCCCGGCGTGCAGCGACTCCAAGGTGCCCATCAGGGTTTCTTCGCGCAGCTTGATGCGGGTGGGCGCGTTGAGTTGGAAAAAGCGTTCGCACAACTCCATCACCGTGGACTTGGAGATGATGCTGTCGACCGCGATGGTGAGCTGGGACTCCCAGCCGGTGGCCACGCGCCGCACCCGGTTGGCCACCGCGTCAATGTCGCTGAGCAAGCGTGCACCTTCGCGCAACAGCTCCTTGCCCGCCGCAGTCAGCTTGGCCTGGCGTGAACTGCGGTCATACAGCAGCACATCCAGCGCATCCTCAATCTGGCGCACCCGGTAGGTCAGGGCACTGGGCACCAGGCCCAGCGCGCGCGCGGCCGCTGCAAAGCTGCCAAGGCGCTCAATGGCTTGCAGCATGGCCAAGGCATCCGGGGTTAGAACATCGCGCGGTGTTTGCATGATGAGGGGTCTATTCATTCAAATAATTTGAATCATGCCATCAAACCGGATGCACCGCCAATCGGTTGGATTGGCTTAAAGTTCACACCACGCAAACTACTCCGAAAGAAAGTTCACCATGTTGACCTTGCGCAAATCTCAGGACCGCGGCTATGCCGACCACGGCTGGCTCAAATCGTTTCACAGCTTTTCGTTTGCCGGCTACTACGACGCCAAGCACATGGGTTGGGGCAATCTGCGGGTGATCAATGAAGACCGCATTGCACCGGGCACCGGCTTTGGCACGCACGGCCACCGCGATATGGAAATCATCAGCTATGTGCTGTCGGGTGAGCTGGCGCACAAAGACAATATGGGCAATGGGCGGGCCATTCCCCCGGGTGACGTGCAGCGCATGAGCGCAGGCAATGGGGTGATGCACAGCGAGTTCAACCACGCGCCCAAGGACACCACCCATTTTTTCCAGATCTGGATTGAGCCCAATGTGACGGGCATTCCGGCCAGTTACGAGCAAAAAACTTTTCCGACCGAACAAAAACGTGGCGCGCTGCGTCTGGTGGCCTCGCCCGATGGCGCCGAGGGTTCCGTGACCCTCCATGCGGATGCGCGGCTGTATGCGGGGCTGTTCGATGGCGCCGAATCGGTGACGCTGCCCTTGGACAAGCAGCGCAAGAGTTATGTGCACCTGGTGCGCGGAGAACTTGAAGTCAACGGCCAGCCGCTCTCCACCGGAGACGCGGCCCTGCTTGATCAAGAAAGCCAGCTGGTGTTGCGCGCAGGCCGCGACGCCGAGGTGTTGGTGTTTGACCTGTCTGCCTGAATTTATTAATCCACTACTGAGGAGTACTTATGTTTCAAAATTTCCAAGCTCAACTGTCTTTGGCGGCGCGTGTCCTGATGGCTCTGTTGTTCCTGATCGCCGGTTTCGGCAAGATCGGTGGCTTTGAAGGCACTGTCGGCTACATCGCCTCCAAAGGCCTGCCCCTGCCGCAACTCGGTGCTGTGATCGCTGTGGTGGTCGAGTTCCTGGGCGCGATTGCGTTGATCGTGGGTTTCCAAACCCGTCTGGTGGCTTTCATCATGGCCGTGTTCACGGTGGCTGCCGGCGTGTTCTTCCATAACTACTGGGCCATGCCGGCTGAGCAGGTCTATGTGAACCAGATCATGTTCATGAAGAATCTCTCCATCGCGGGTGGTTTGTTGATGATGAGTGCTTTCGGTGCCGGTGCCCTGAGCATGGACGCCAAGCGCGGCGCGTAATTTTTAATCTGTTTTTTTTAGGAGTTCAATGATGGCAAAAGTCGCAGTGGTTTTTCATTCGGGTTACGGTCACACCCAGCGCATGGCGCAATCGGTGGCAGAGGGCGCGGGCGCCACGCTGGTGGCCATTGATGCCGAAGGCAATTTGCCCGAGGGTGGCTGGGAGACCCTGGCTGCTGCGGACGCCATCATCATGGGCTCGCCCACCTACATGGGCACGGTGAGCTGGCAGTTCAAGAAGTTTGCCGACGCCAGCAGCAAGGTCTGGTACACCCAGGGTTGGAAAGACAAGGTCATGGCGGGCTTCACCAACAGCGCCACCATGAACGGCGACAAGCTGTCTACCTTGCACTACCTGTTCACCCTGGCGATGCAGCACAGCGGCGTGTGGGTGGGCACCGGCATGATGCCCAACAACAGCAAAGCGGCCCAGCGCAATGACCTGAACTTTGTCGGTTCATCCAGCGGCGCCATGGCGCAAACCCCGTCGGACGCCAGCGTGGATGAGATGCTGCCGGGCGACCTGGAGACGGCCAAACAGTTCGGCCAACGCGTGGCCGGTATCGCTGCCAAGTTGCGCGGCTGATCCGTCAAGCCTTCATGACAAAGGCCTTGCTGTTCGCAGCAAGGCCTTTGTTTTTGCGAGAGTTAAAAACCAGCCTGGTGTTCAGACGCCCGGTTTGAGCGCCGATAAATCACTGCCTAGCGCCTCGCGCTCATCAAATACAAAGCAGCCGCCCTGGTAATGGGCGCCACCGGTTTCTTCAAAGTATTTGAGAATGCCGCCTTCGAGTTGGTAAACATGGTCCAGCCCGGCCTCGCGCATGAAGATGGCGGCTTTCTCGCAGCGGAT
>CANGMW010000092.1 GCA_947454695.1 Comamonadaceae bacterium
AAGAGTTTTTCAACCGCTTCGCGGCCTTTAGCGGTGGTCTCATGCAGTTGCTGTGCGTTGAACCAGGCGCGCACTTTGGTGCGGGCACGCGGACTGACCAGGAAACCCAACTCCGGGTTGAGCCAGTCCCGTGAAGGCCCGCCCTCCTTGGCGACCACCACTTCTACGGTCTGCCCGTTTTTCAAAGCCGTGTTCAAGGGCACCATGGCCCCGTCTACACGCGCGCCCCGGCAACGGTGGCCCAGGTTGGTGTGCACGTTGTAGGCAAAGTCCACCGGCGTGGCGCCCTGGGGCAACTCCACAATCGCCGCATCCGGGGTCAGCACATAGATGCGGTCTTCAAAAAACCCTTCAGCCTGGTGTGATCCCGACAGATCCCGTTCCCAAGCCAGCAGTTGGCGCAGCACGGCAATTTTGGCGTCGTACTGGCTGTTGGCCGTCACCCCGCCACCGTAACCCTTGGCGCCCGCTTCTTTGTAAGCCCAGTGCGCCGCCACGCCGAGCTCGGCGTGTTGGTGCATGGCTTGGGTGCGAATTTGAATTTCAATCGGCTTGCCCTGCACATCGCGAACAATGGTGTGCAGGGACTGGTAGCCGTTGGCCTTGGGGCGGGCAATGTAGTCATCAAACTCCTCGCTCACCTGCTCAAAGCGGCTATGCACCCAGCTCAGAGCAGCGTAGCAGTTCGGCACCGAGTCCACCAGAATGCGCAAAGCGCGGATGTCGTAGACCTGGTCAAAGCCCAAAGATTTACCACGCATTTTTTTGACAATGCTGTAGATGTGTTTAGGACGGCCCTGCACCTGCGCGGCGATGCCTTGTGAGCGCAACTCGGACTCCAGCTCATCCCGCAAGCGCACGACATAAGCCTCGCGCTCAGTTCTCTTCTCGTCTAACCAGCCGGCGACTTGCTTGTAAGTCTGCGGCTCCATGAAGCGAAAAGACAGGTCCTCCATCTCCCACTTGATTTCCCAGATGCCCAGCCGGTTGGCCAAAGGGGCAAACACCTGTTGGGACTCAGCCGCCAGCCCAGGGGGCAGCGGCAATTTGCTGGCAGCGAAATGGCGCAGGGTTTGCAGTCGAGAGGCCAAGCGCAGCATGACCACCCGCAAATCCCGGGAAAACGCCAGCAGCATCTTGCGCACATTCTCGGTCTGCGCCGCCGCAGTCTGCGCCATGGGGACCGCTAAGCCCGATCCGTTGGCGGCGACTTGCGCAGCACGCGCCTGGCGCTGAACATGGACCAGCTTGGTCGTCTCGATGGCCAGCTCGGCAAAGCTGTCGCCAAAGGCTTTCGCGATCACCTCCTGCGGCTTATTCAAGTAGGCACTGGCGTAGACCAGGTAACTGGCGGCCTGCATGGCCTCAGAGCCGCCAATCGTTTGAAGAATGGCCGCTACCGCATCCGCATGCGCCAAGATGTTTTCGCCGGTGTCCAGCGTTTCATTGGCCAGCAAAGGTTCTGCAAAGGCGCGCGCACGCGCCAGGGCATTGACCTGATCAGGCAGACTTTGTGACGCGATGGCGATGACGTCGGGCAAGCGCCCTGGCTCGCGAGTTTCCCGTGTGTCGGTGCTTTGGCTTTTCATGCCGGACTCAATCGGAGTTAAGCAAAAAATCGCCAACACATTGCACCTGCTCCGGAGCGAGCAGTGTGGGCGCATGACCCACACCGGGCCACGCCACCAACTGCGCCTTCGGCCCACGCTGAGTCATAGCCTGGGCGGTTGATGCCAGCAGCAAATCTGACTCAGCACCGCGCAACAGCAAGGTCTTGGCACGGATCGCGTCATACAGTTGCCACATCACCGCCTCGGCTTGCGCCGCAGCCTCCTGGGTCATCTGGCGTACCGGCACCGCAATGGCGGGGTCGTAATGCAACACCCAATCGGTGCTGCTGTCAGGCGCGGGTTGGAGCATCGGTCGGGTCAAAGCCTGCCATTGTTCGGCCGTGTGGGGACCAAATCCGGTGGAGATCGCCCAAAGCTTGTCGCAGGCCTCTTGTTGGGTGGCAAAACGCATCGTCTTGCCTAAATAAGCAGAGATACGTTGGATCGCCTCCCACTGCACAGCCGGACCCACATCATTGAGCACCAGGCGACGAATCGGGGATTCGGGTAAGGCACTCAACACCATGCCGATCAATCCCCCCATGCTCGTGCCCACCCAATCCAAGGTGGTCGGGGACAAATGCTGAATGAGCACCTGCATATCGGCCACATAGCCAGGAATCTGGTAAGCCATCGGGTCTTGAAGCCAGTCGCTGCGCCCTCGCCCCACCACGTCAGGGCAGACCACGCGGACCCGGCCGGCTGCGCGTTCGCACAAGGCTTGCGCAAGGACATCAAAATCACGCCCCTGTCGAGACAAACCATGCACGCAAATGACCACATGCGGCGCATCAGAGGGCCCCCATTGCCACCAAGCCATGCGGTGATGTCCTGCTGCATCAGGACAGTTCAAAAAGTTCAACGTCGGCTCGGACATGCGCTCAGGGGTAACAGATAATTAGAGAAGTCACCATCGTAATTCAATCGCGACATCCAACGGAGAAATCACATGCTCAAAGGAAAAACTGCACTTGTCACCGGCTCCACCAGCGGCATTGGCTTGGGCATTGCCAAAGCCCTGGCACAGCAAGGCGCCAACATTGTCATGAATGGTTTTGGCGATGTCGAAGCCCCAAAGGCAGAGATTGCCGCACTGGGCGTCCAAGTCGCCTACCACGGTGCGGACATGAGCAAGCCCGCCGAGATCGAAGCCATGATGCAATTTGCCGCACAGCAGTTTGGCGGTGTGGACATTCTGGTCAACAACGCCGGCATTCAGCATGTGGCCCGCATCGAGAATTTTCCCGCAGAGCGCTGGGACGCCATCATCGCGATCAACCTCAGCAGTGCTTTTCATGCCACTCGCCTGGCCCTGCCAGCCATGCAAGCGGCCAACGGGGGAAAAGGCTGGGGCCGCATCATCAACGTGGCCTCGGTGCACGGTTTGGTGGGCTCTGCTGAAAAATCGGCTTATGTTGCGGCCAAGCACGGCATCGTCGGCCTGACCAAGGTCACCGCCTTGGAAAACGCCACCTCAGGCGTGACCTGCAACGCCATTTGCCCGGGTTGGGTGCTTACCCCACTGGTCCAAAAACAAGTGGATGCCAAAGCTGCTGCGTTGCATATGAGCAATGAGGAAGCCACCAAACTCTTGCTCGGTGAGAAAGAACCGTCCATGCAATTCACCACGCCTGAAGAGCTGGGTGCACTCGCCGTGTTCCTGTGTTCTGAAGCGGCCAACAATGTCCGCGGTGTGGCTTGGAATATGGACGGCGGCTGGGCTGCGCAATAAGCCCGCGAGCGACATCTAAGGCGTTTTTTTCGATTTAGGTGTTGCTTGTTGGAGACGAATTTGCTGACGAAGCATTTGACGCTCGCCAAGGCTCAAATGCTTCACTTTTGATCGATCTTGCTTATTTTTCGACTCTTCCGTAATTACTTCACGGATTTCAGACTTTTTCGACGCTGACATCGGAATTTGCGCACTTTGCCCAAGTTCCGCTGTTACAGCAAATACAGCCGATGCAGAGAAGCATAGGCAAAGTACGCTGATTCGATAAATTTGAAGCATTGAGTGAATTTAATTCATTTTGCAAATGCTGTATTTTTAAATGACTTCGCTCGAATGACAAGCCCCGCTAAACTTGTAACATAGTGTCAAAATTTGAGAAAACTGAATGAGCTATCTGTAACGGCAGTCGCAGAATCGGCACTGTTACAAGTTACAGGAGCAACCTGATGTCTATGAATTCCAAGCGTGCCGACAAAATTCTGATCGTCGATGACGACTCTCGCATCCGCGACTTATTGCGGCGTTATTTGGTGCAAGAGGGCTTCGAGATTTTTCTTGCTGAAGATGGCAAAGCCCTCACCCGAATCATGCGCCGTGAAACGGTGGATTTGATCGTTTTGGATCTGATGATGCCTGGAGAAGATGGCATAACCATCTGCCGGCGATTGCGCTCGAGCAATGACAAAACGCCCATCATCATGTTGACCGCCAAAGTCGAAGATGTTGACCGTATCGTGGGGCTTGAAGTAGGTGCCGACGACTACCTGGGCAAACCTTTCAACCCACGCGAATTACTGGCCAGGATCAACGCCGTTTTACGCCGTCGCCCTACACAAGAACCTCCAGGTGCACCCTCCAGCGAAAACGAGGTGGTGAACTTCGGTCCCTTTAGCTTTGATTTGGGTGCTCGAATTCTGCGTAAAGGTGCAGAACAACTGGCCTTGACCACAGGTGAGTTTGCCATGCTCAAGGCGCTGGTGCGGCACCCGCGCATGCCGATGTCGCGGGAAAAATTAGCCCAGTTGGCACGTGGCCGCGGGTTTGAGCCGTTTGATCGCAGCTTGGACGTTCAAATTTCCCGCTTACGTAAGTTGATCGAGGCCGATGTCTCTGTACCCCGTTACATCCAAACGGTTTGGGGCGTCGGTTATGTGTTCGTTCCGGATGGAACCCCCTGAATTTGTTGAACGCTGTCTTTAATTTGCCCAGGTCAATTTGGCGTTCCCTCACCGGTTCAAGCCAGCGTGCGCCCTCGCCTCATCCAGAGGCTGAGGGCGCCGACACGCCCGAGTTTGAAGAGGAAGCCGCACGTGGTCGAGGCCTGAGTCTTTTTTGGCGGACTTTTTTCTTATTGGCCTTGTTGCTCTTTGGCAGTATTTTGGCCTGGCTTCAATCGCTGCGCGCGCTGGAGTTTGAACCCCGGGCTTTGCAATCGGCACAAGAAATCAGCTCGCTGGTCAATTTGAGTCGAGCCGCGCTGATTCACTCGGAATCGCAAGCTCGCAACACCCTCATTGAAACCATGTCTGAGCAGGAGGATCTGTCCATCCTGCCGCGCGAAACCAATGACATCTACGAGCCTTTTGGCACGACCGCGCTGAACCGCCGCATTGAGCAGGATCTCAAAAACAGATTAGGGCCTGAGACCGTGGTGGCCAACAGCGTGAACGGCAAGCAAGCGCTGTGGGTCAGCTTTCAAATTGAGGGTGATAACTATTGGCTGCAAACCGACCGCGAACGCATTGAGCTCAATGTGGGCAAGTCCTTGGCCATTTGGTTATTTGCAGCCATTTTGTTGTCACTCGCCGGCTCGGCTGTGATGGCCGGGCTCATCAATAAACCGCTTCAACAACTCTCGTTTGCCACCGGCCGCATCAGTGAAGGCGATTTCGCCGCAAGCCGATTGGACGAAGACGTCCCCACCAGCGAGATTCGGCTGGTCAACATCGGCTTTAACCGCATGGTGCAAAGCCTGTCCAAGTTAGAGCAGGATCGTGCGGTGATGATGGCTGGCATTTCACATGACTTGCGTACGCCCTTGGCACGCTTAAGGCTTGAGACTGAAATGAGCGTGACCGATACCGAAGCCAAAGCGCACATGGAATCGGATATCGAGCAGCTGGACGGCATCATCAACAAGTTCATGGACTATGCGCGGTCCGAACCCGTCAAGCTGTCTGCCGTTCACCTCAACAAGGTGATCCAAAATTGTCTCTATGCTTTCAGAGAACGACGGGACATGCGATTCAAACTCGACATTGAAGCCGAGTTATTTGTCCTGGCAGATGAGGTGGAGCTCAGCCGTGTAATTTCCAACTTGCTTGAGAACGCTCGGCGCTATGGCAAATCGCCATCCTCAGGTATGACCCATATCGACATCATTGCGCAGTCGCACAAGTCCTGGATCTTGATCAAAATCAGAGACTACGGCGCAGGCGTTTCACCCGAAGTGCTCCCCAATTTGACCAAGCCTTTTTTCCGGGGAGATACGGCCCGCACCGCTGCTACAGGCACCGGTCTTGGGTTAGCGATTGTGGAGAAAACGATTCACCGCATGCATGGTCGCTTCGCGCTGGCCAACAGCGCCAGTGGGGGCTTGTCCGCGCGTCTTTTGCTACCTAACGCTCACAAACGGCGATAGCGCGCAGCGTTTGCTGGGTTAACGGGTGAGCAGCACCACAGCCCGTGCTTCCATGCTTTGTCCCAAACCCACCGGCCCCATTTTTTCGGCGGTCTTGGCCTTCACATTGACTGCTGACACCTCGATCGTCAAAGCCTTGGCAATTTGCACACACATGGCCGGAATGTGAGGCGACAACTTGGGCGCTTGTGCAATCACGGTGCTGTCCACATTGCCGATCTGCCAGCCTTGGGCCCGCACGCGCTTGGCTGCCTCCGCCAGCAAAACCAAAGAATCCGCACCTTTGAATTGCGCATCGGTGTCGGGGAAATGCCGACCGATATCACCCAGTCCGGCAGCCCCCAACAGGGCGTCGGTCAAGGCATGGAGCAGCACGTCAGCATCGGAATGGCCTAACAAGCCCAGGTGATAAGGCACCTCCACCCCGCCAATGATCAACTTGCGCTCAGGCACCAAGGCATGGACATCCCACCCCTCACCGATTCGAAAATTCATGGTCGGTCCTTGCCGAGGGCGCGCGCCTTCAAAATATTTTCAGCCAAAGCAAAGTCTTCAGGGTAGGTCACCTTGAAGTTTTGGGCACTGCCGGGCACGAGCAAGGGTGACAGGCCCAACGCCTCCATGGCGCTGGATTCGTCCGTCACTTGGTCCCCGGCCTTCGCCAGAGCCTGGGACAAGGTACCCAGACGAAACATCTGGGGGGTTTGAGCCAACCATTTGTCGCTGCGATCCAAAGTTTGAGAGACCCGTCCGTTGACTTCGCACTTGAGCGTGTCGGGCAACCGATGGGCCAGCAAGCCACCCACGTCGTCCGAGCGACAGGCATCGATCAAGGTCATGATCTGATCCGCTGTGATGAGGCAGCGTGCGGCATCATGGACCAGCACCCAATCTGTATCGGCAGCGCCCAAACTGCGCAAGTGGTCCAGCCCGTTCACAACGCTGGCCGCACGGGTCGCACCGCCACAAGAGGCCAATGCGCAAAAAATGTTTTGGCTCTTGAGAAACGCATCGCCGGGCGCCACCACCACCAGCGTCCCGCTCAAGTCGGGCACTGCGGCAAAGGCCGCTAGGGTGTGCATGACCAAGGGTGTTCCGGCCAATGGCTGGTACTGCTTGGGGGCCATGGCCTGTGAACCCATCGCGCGTTGCCCCGTTCCGGCACAAGGAATCAGCGCCCAATAACGGACGTCAGTTGAGGGAGATGCGGTGGCTTGTGTCATGCGTCGGGTCATTTTAAGTCGGCCAGCACCACGGCCATGCCAGACGGTAAAATGAGGCCAGTTCAGTGTCCACACCCCCCATGCTTGCTTTGGGGGGTTTTTGTATTTGTGCCGCCCATGGAATTGCCAAAACTTCAGATCAGCAAACGCTACACCCTGCCCCGCCCCACCGGCAGCGCCGATGCATTGCTGCTGGCCCAACTGGGACTGCGTGAAAAAGCAGCGGCTCGCTTGGTCGCCATCGTCACGGCCGATGCCAGCGATGCCCAACGCCTGATCGAAGAGATTCGTTTTTTCGCGCCTGAGCTGCGCTGCGCCTTGTTTCCAGATTGGGAAACACTGCCCTACGACACGTTTTCGCCCCACCAGGACCTGATCAGCGAGCGCCTGGCCACCCTGTGGCGACTGCATCAGCACGGCCAGCAAGGCGATGCAGACCAGGAGGCCGCCGACGTGGTCATCGTGCCAGCCACCACGGCCCTGTACCGTCTGGCACCGCCGAGTTTTCTGGCCGCCACCACCTTCGAATTCAAGGTCAAACAAAAACTGGACGAGACCCGTCTGCGCGCCCAACTCACCCTGGCCGGCTACACCCATGTGACCCAGGTGGTGAGTCCCGGCGAGTACGCCGTGCGGGGTGGCCTGATCGATCTCTTCCCCATGGGCTCGCCCGTGCCCTTGCGGGTCGACTTGTTTGACGACGAGGTCGACTCCATCCGCACCTTTGACCCCGACAGCCAGCGCAGCTTGTACCCGGTCCCTGAGGTACGGTTGCTGCCGGGGCGCGAGTTTCCAATGGATGACAGCACCCGCACCCTGTTTCGTCGACGCTGGCGCGAGTTGCTTGAGGGTGACCCGACCAAATGCCGCATCTATAAGGACATCGGCAATGGCGTGGCCAGTCCGGGCGTGGAGTACTACCTGCCGCTCTTCTTTGAAGACACCGCCACGGTTTTCGATTACCTCGGAACCCAGGCCACCGTCGTGCTGCATGGCGATCTGGAACCTGCCTTTCAGCGCTTTTGGCAAGACACGCGTGATCGATTCCGCTTGGCCCAGGGTGACCCCGAGCGCCCTGCATTGCCCCCAGAATCGCTGTTTTTGAGTATTGAGCAGTTCTATGCGCGCGCCAACGACTACGCCCAACTCGCCGTTCGCCCGCCCTTGCCTGAGCAGGAAGACGCGCTGAACCACAGTTTTCTCAAACTCGAAGACCTCACCGTGGTGCGGGGCGCCGAGGACCCGCTGGCGCGTCTCAAAGCCCATGTGCGCAACACCCAGCACCGGGTTTTGTTGCTGGCTGAGAGTGAAGGCCGCGGCGAGAGCTTGCTGGATTTTTTACGCGCCAGCAGTGTGGTGCCGGTCGCTTTTGATTCCTTGTTGGAATTTCAGACCAGCACCGAAAAGCTCGGCATGGCCACGGCCTCGCTCACCGCGGGTTTCAGCTGGATCGATGAGGGCATTGACTTCATCACCGAAACCGAACTCTTTGCCGCGGGCCCCACCACCCGGCGTCGCAAAAAACAGGAACAGGTCAGCGATGTCGAAGCGCTGATCAAGGATTTGAGTGAGCTCAATGTGGGCGACCCGGTGGTCCATGCTTCCCACGGCATCGGGCGCTACCGCGGCTTGATCAACATGAGCGTGGGTGCGGTGCAGGCGGACGGCACACCGGAGATGCAGGAGTTTTTGCACCTCGAATACGCCGATAACGCCACGCTGTATGTGCCGGTCAGCCAGCTTCAGCTCATCAGCCGCTACACCGGCGTGAGTGCCGATGAGGCGCCGCTGCACCGGTTGGGCTCGGGACAATGGGAGAAAGCCAAGCGTCGTGCCGCCGAGCAGAT
>CANGMW010000093.1 GCA_947454695.1 Comamonadaceae bacterium
CGCAACGCCGGCTTGCTCGTCTTGCAACTCTTTGAGGGTTTTGTTGATGCAGGACTGGCTGAACTCGTCGATGGCCAGGCCTTCGACCACTTTGTACTCACCGCCTTCGCAGGTGACGGGGAAACCAAACATGGTGTCTTTCGGAATGCCGTACTGGCCGTCCGACGGGATGCCCATGGTGACCCATTTGCCGTTGGTGCCCAAGGCCCAGTCGCGCATGTGGTCGATCGCGGCATTAGCAGCCGAAGCGGCCGAGGACAGGCCACGCGCTTCAATGATGGCCGCGCCACGCTTGCCCACGGTGGGCAAGAACACGTTGGCATTCCATTCCTGGTCGTTGATCATTTTGGCCACGCTCTCACCCTTGATGGTGGCGAAGCGGTAGTCAGCGTACATGGTGGGCGAGTGGTTGCCCCACACGGTGAGTTTTTCAATGTCCGCCACGGCCTTGCCGGTCTTGGCAGCGATCTGGCTGGCAGCACGGTTGTGGTCCAGGCGCAGCATGGCGGTGAAGTTCTTGCGCGGCAGATCGGGTGCGCTCTTCATGGCGATATAGGCGTTGGTGTTGGCCGGGTTGCCCACCACCAACACTTTGACGTTGCGGCTGGCCACGGCGTTGAGGGCTTTACCCTGTGCGGTGAAGATCTGGCCGTTGATGGACAGCAGCTCGGCACGTTCCATGCCGGCTTTACGGGGCATGGAGCCCACCAGCAGGGCGTAGTCGGCGTCTTTGAAGGCGGTCATGGGATCGCCATGGGCTTCCATACCAACGAGCAGCGGGAATGCGCAGTCTTCAAGTTCCATCATCACGCCCTTGAGCGCTTTTTGCGGACCTTCCACCGGCACTTCCAGCAATTGCAGGATGACGGGCTGATCTTTGCCCAGCATTTCGCCCGAGGCGATACGGAACAAGAGGGCGTAACCGATTTGACCAGCGGCACCGGTGACGGCAACGCGAACGGGCTTTTTGCTCATGGTGAGAACTCCAGGAAGTGTTGAATCAAGGCGACCGGGGCAGTGGCCTGTTCACAAGCCGCCAAGCCCCCGGGACAACCCGGAGTGTACCGCGAAAACCCTCATTTCTCAATTTGTCTTATGTCTTATATAAGATATGATTTGACCTTTTGGGGCCTGTGCCCCGGGGGGCGCTTTGCCATGAACCAGACTTCTCCTACCAGCGCAGATAACTCGGACTTGCCAGCCGCCAGTTTGGCGCCGCCCTCCAGCGGCGGCACGCCGGCTTTCAGTCCCTTGTACCAACAAATCAAGAGCCTGATTTTGCAAAGCCTGCAGTCGGCCGAGTGGCGCCCCGGCGAGGCCATCCCCAGCGAAATGGACTTGGCCGCCCGATTTCGGGTCAGCCAGGGCACGGTGCGCAAAGCGATCGACGAGCTCGCCGCCGAAAACCTGCTGGTGCGCCGTCAGGGCAAGGGCACCTTTGTGGCCACCCACTCTGAACATTTGGTGGAGTACCGGTTCTTGAAGCTGGTGCCCGACAACGGCGACACCCAAAGCGAAGGGCCCGCCCAGCGCGAAATCATCGACTGCAAGCGCTTGCGCGCCAGCGCCGAAGTCGCACGCGCCTTGTCACTGCGCAGCGGCGACAGCGTGCTGCAGGTGCGCCGCGTCCTGTCCTTTGCCGGCTGTCCCACGATTTTGGAAGACCTGTGGCTGCCCGGCACCCCCTTCAAAGGCCTGACCGCCGAGCGTCTGAGCCAATATGTAGGTCCCATGTATGCCCTGTTTGAGACGGAATTCGGCGTGCGCATGGTCCGGGCCGAAGAAAAAATCCGTGCCGTTTTGCCCGACGCTGCGCAAGCCGGCCTGCTGAAAATTCCAAAGAACACCCCGTTGTTGAGCGTGGAGCGCATCGCCTACACCTATAACGATGTGCCCATGGAAATCCGCAGGGGCCTGTACCTCACGGATACCCACCATTACCGCAACGAATTGAACTGAAAAACCCGGCGCTGACAGCCTGCTGAAAGAAAAATTCCTAAAAATGCGTCCATCGATTGCTGCATTGCAATAGAATTTCAAGGCTTTGCAGCAAAAAATTACCAAGCGGTTACATAAAAGAAAGTCCGAACATGTCTGAGCTTTCCTCTTCTTCCAGCCCCAAGCGGCCTGAGTTTCGTAATATCAACGCCTTCAAAGATCTGCCGGGTTACCGCTGGCCTTTGGCCGCGATTGTTTCGGGCATGCACCGTATCAGCGGCCTGTTCATGTTTGTATTGATGCCTTTCATCGTTTGGCTGTTCGATGCCTCGCTCAGCTCCGAATATTCCTTTGCCCGTTTCACCGCCGCCTTCAATGTCGGCATCGGCTTTGTGCCGGGTGTGGTCATCAAACTTCTGGTTGGCGCGATCATCTGGGCTTACCTGCACCATTTCGTGGCGGGCTTGCGCCATATCCGCATGGATCTGAGCCACCACTCGGTGAGTAAAGAAGCCGGCCTGAGCTCGGCGCGCTGGGTCTTGGTGCTCAGCGCCATCCCCGCTTTGGCGATCTATGCCAAGTTGTTTGGCTTGTACTGAACCACACCGCTCCCCAACGATTTCACTGAACAACTCTCAGGAACTGAATATGTCTGTCAATTACGGCTCTAAACGTACCGTTGTCGGGGCGCACTATGGTTTGCGCGACTGGCTGGCCCAACGCGTCACCGCCTTGATCATGGCCCTCTTCACCGTCGTGGTACTGGTGCAGGTGATCTTCTCTAAAGGCCCCATGGGCTACCAAAACTGGGCGGGTATCTTCTCGGCCCAGTGGATGAAGTCGCTGACCTTTGCGGTCATCATCGCCCTGCTCTACCACGCTTGGGTGGGTATGCGCGAAATTTTCATGGACTACATCAAACCGCTGGGCCTGCGTCTGGCCCTGCAGGTTCTCTCTATTGTGTGGCTGGTGGCCTGCGCAGGCTGGGCCATTCAAGTGCTGTGGCGCCTTTGATGCCGCTGCTGTGATGCCACTGACTTACCAAGGCTGAATACATGACTTACTCTGTGACCCAAAGAAAATTTGACGTTGTGATCATCGGAGCCGGCGGTTCCGGCATGCGCGCGTCCCTGCAACTGGCCCGTGCCGGCCTCAATGTGGCCGTGCTCTCCAAAGTGTTCCCCACTCGCTCGCACACGGTGGCCGCGCAAGGCGGCATTGGTGCGTCTCTGGGCAATATGTCTGATGACAATTGGCACTACCACTTCTACGATACCGTCAAAGGCTCCGACTGGCTCGGCGACCAGGACGCGATTGAATTCATGTGCCGCGAAGCCCCCAAGGTCGTCTATGACCTGGAGCACATGGGCATGCCGTTTGACCGCAACCCGGATGGCACGATTTACCAGCGTCCGTTCGGCGGCCACACCGCCAACTACGGCGAAAAACCCGTGCAACGCGCTTGCGCCGCCGCTGACCGCACTGGTCACGCCATGCTGCACACGCTTTATCAACAAAACGTCAAAGCCAAGACCAACTTCTTTGTGGAGTGGATGGCGCTGGACCTGGTGCGTGACGCCGAAGGCGATGTGGTCGGTGTGACCGCGCTGGAAATGGAAACCGGCGATCTGCATGTGTTGCATGCCAAGACCGTGTTGTTGGCCACCGGCGGAGCCGGCCGGATTTTTGCGGCATCAACCAATGCCTTCATCAACACCGGCGACGGCCTGGGCATGGCCGCACGCGCTGGCATCCCGTTGGAAGACATGGAGTTCTGGCAGTTCCACCCCACCGGCGTGGCCGGCGCAGGCGTGCTGCTGACCGAAGGCTGCCGGGGCGAAGGCGCCATCTTGCTCAACAGCAATGGCGAGCGCTTCATGGAGCGCTATGCGCCCACCCTGAAAGATCTGGCGCCGCGTGACTTCGTGTCGCGCTCGATGGACCAGGAGATCAAGGAAGGTCGCGGTTGCGGACCGAACAAAGACTATGTGCTGCTCAAGCTCGACCACCTCGGTGCCGAGACGATTCACAAGCGTCTGCCTTCGGTCTATGAAATCGGCGTGAACTTTGCCAACGTGGACATCACCCGCGAACCTATTCCCGTGGTGCCGACCATTCACTACCAGATGGGCGGCATTCCGACCAATGTGAATGGTCAAGTCGTGGTGCAAAAGGGCGACGTGCACAACGCGGTGGTCAATGGCCTCTACGCGGTGGGCGAATGCTCCTGCGTGAGCGTGCATGGCGCCAACCGCCTGGGCACCAACTCGCTGCTGGACCTGCTGGTGTTTGGCCGTGCTGCGGGCAACCATATTGTTGAGTTCAACAGCAAGACCAAATCGCACAAGCCCATGCCCAAAGACGCGGCCGAGCGCACGCTGGAGCGCCTGAACCGTCTGGACAACGCCCGCGATGGCGAGTACGCCCAGAAAGTGGCTGGCGACATCCGCAGCAGCATGCAAAAACATGCCGGCGTGTTCCGTACCCAAGCCATGATGGACGAAGGCGTGAAGCAAATTGCTGCCCTGCGCGAGCGCGTCAACCACATCGGCCTCAAAGACAACTCCAAGATCTTCAACACCGCCCGGATTGAAGCCCTGGAAGTCGACAACCTGATCGAGTGTGCGCAAGCCACGATGGTCTCTGCCGCTGCCCGCAAGGAAAGCCGCGGTGCGCACACGGTGGACGACTACGCCGACACGCCCGAGCATCCCAATGGTCGCAATGACGAGCAGTGGCTCAAGCACTCGCTGTGGTACAGCGAAGGCAACCGCCTGTCTTACAAGCCGGTCAACATGAAACCGTTGACGGTGGACAGCGTGCCCCTGAAGGTTCGCACATTCTGATCCAGGCCAGACGCCCAACGCGCCGCACCCATTTGAACAAGAGGTAAATCATGTCCCTGCGTACTTTCAACATCTACCGCTATGACCCGGACAAGGACGCCAAGCCTTACATGCAGACCATTCAGGTTGAGCTCGATGGCAGTGAACGCATGCTGCTCGATGCCCTGATGAAGCTCAAGGAAGTCGACCCCAGCATCTCGTTCCGCCGCTCCTGCCGCGAAGGCGTGTGTGGTTCGGACGCCATGAACATCAACGGCAAAAACGGTCTGGCTTGCCTGACCAATATGCTGACCTTGCCGGGCACCATCACGCTCAAGCCGCTTCCAGGCCTGCCCGTCGTGCGCGACTTGATCGTGGACATGACGCAGTTCTTCAAGCAGTACAACTCGATCAAGCCTTACCTGGTCAACGACAATGTGCCCCCGGAAAAAGAGCGTCTGCAAAGCCCAGAAGAGCGCGATGAGCTCAACGGTTTGTACGAGTGCATTTTGTGCGCCAGCTGCTCGACCAGCTGCCCCAGCTTCTGGTGGAATCCTGACAAGTTCGTCGGTCCTGCCGGCCTCCTGCAGGCCTACCGTTTCCTGGCCGACAGCCGCGATGAAGCCACCGCCGAGCGACTGGACAATCTGGAAGATCCCTACCGCTTGTTCCGTTGCCACACCATCATGAATTGCGTCGACGTCTGCCCCAAAGGGCTGAACCCGACGCGCGCCATTGGCAAGATCAAGGAAATGATGGTCGCTCGCGCGATCTGAATCTGAATTGACGTCGTGACGGATGAACTCATCTCTGAAAGAGCGCTCAGCAAGCTGAAATGGCGTTGCCGCCGCGGCCTGCTGGAAAACGATATTTTCATCGAGCGCTTTTTTCAGAAATTTGAGTCTGTCCTCACGGTGCGCCACGCATCCGGTTTGAACGCCCTGATGGATTTAAGTGACAACGATCTGCTGGATTTGAACTTGAGTCGCAAATCGTTGGCACAAGTGGATGCTGAGTTGGACCGCGACGATGTGCGCGACGTGTTGAATATGTTGAAAGAAAACCGCTGAAAGGTCTGAAATGAAGTTAGCCGATAACAAAGCCACCCTGTCGTTCTCCAACGGCACCCCCAGCGTCGATTTGCCGGTCTACCAAGGCAATATCGGCCCGGATGTGATTGACATCCGCAAGCTGTATGGCCAGTCGGGCATGTTCACCTATGACCCCGGCTTCCTCTCCACCGCTTCATGCCAATCGGGCATCACCTACATCGACGGCGACAAAGGTGAGTTGCTGTACCGCGGTTACCCCATCGAACAACTGGCCACCAAGGCAGACTACCTCGACACCTGCTACCTGCTGCTCAAGGGCGAACTGCCGGATGCCAAGCAGCGTGGTGACTTCCATGACCTCGTTCTGCACCACACCATGGTGCACGAGCAAATGCAATTCTTCCTGCGTGGTTTCCGCCGCGACGCCCACCCGATGGCTGTTTTGACCGGTCTGGTGGGAGCCCTGTCGGCCTTCTACCACGACAGCACCGACATCAACAACGCCGAGCACCGCGACGTGGCCGCCATCCGCCTGATCGCCAAGATGCCCACCTTGGTCGCCATGGCCTACAAATACGGCATCGGTCAACCCTTCATCTACCCGCGCAACGACCTGTCCTATGCCGGCAATTTCCTGCACATGATGTTTGCCACGCCGTGCGAAGAGTACAAGGTCAACCCCGTGATCGAACGCGCGATGGACCGCATCTTCACGCTGCACGCCGACCACGAACAAAACGCCTCCACCTCCACGGTGCGTTTGTGCGGTTCTTCCGGCACCAACCCCTTCGCGGCCATCGCCGCTGGCGTGGCCTGCTTGTGGGGCCCGGCCCATGGTGGCGCCAACGAAGCCTGCCTGAACATGCTCGAAGACATCCAGCGCCAAGGCGGTGTCGCCAAGGTGGGCCAGTTCATGGAGCAAGTCAAGGACAAGAACTCCGGCGTCAAGCTCATGGGCTTTGGTCACCGCGTGTACAAGAACTACGACCCCCGCGCCAAACTCATGCAGGAAACCTGCGACGAAGTGCTGGGCGCCCTCGGTCTGGAAAATGATCCGCTGTTCAAGCTGGCCAAGGCCTTGGAAAAAATCGCCCTGGAAGATGACTACTTCGTACAGCGCAAGCTCTACCCGAACGTGGACTTCTACTCCGGCATCGTGCAGCGCGCGATCGGCATCCCTGTGAACCTGTTTACCGGCATCTTCACCCTGGCCCGCACCGTGGGCTGGATTGCCCAGTTGAACGAGATGATCAGCGACCCCGAATACAAAATCGGTCGTCCGCGCCAGCTCTTCACCGGTTCAGTGCGTCGCGATGTGCCCACCAGCGTCAAACGCTGATCGACCCTGACCCCTGCGATGCCCGCCTGGTGGCAACACCGGCGGGCTTTTTTATCTTCAAGCCTTGTCGCCTATGACGCTGCCACGAATCCCCGATGCCCAAGCCCTGAGGGACTTGTTGCTCAACAGCCCTGCACCCCAAGCCTGTACCTGCAGCCTGGGCGCCTGCGCGGGATGGGATAGCCTGAGCGAAGCGCGCTGGCCCGCCCAGCAGATGCAGGCCGTGGGCACGCTACGTGACCCCGAGGTGAGCGAGCCCACCTTCGAAGAGCAGCACCCGCAAGGCACCCGGTATGAATCGTCCAACGCGCCTGTGGCGGTGGCTTTTTTTCCCTACAACCGCTGTGATGTGTGGCGCTGCACGCAATGCGCGCGGCATCTGATGCGCTACACGGAGTTTGGTGGCTACTACGTTGATCACCGGGTGCGCGCCATAGCGCCCGACCTGCCGGTTCTGGATTAAGCCTTCGCCCGGGCAAACCCTGTCGGGGCGAATAAAATAGCGGATTGCCAAGGAATTACACATGGGACGCACCCTTTACGACAAGATCTGGGACGAGCACGTTGTTAAAACAGAAGAGGACGGCACTGCCGTGCTCTACATCGACCGCCACCTCGTACATGAAGTAACCAGCCCGCAAGCCTTTGAAGGCCTGCGCCAGGCGGGGCGCAAAGTCTGGCGCGTGAGTTCCATCGTGGCCACGGCGGACCACAACACGCCCACCACCGGGTGGGAGTTAGGCTATGACGGCATCACCGACCCCATTAGCAAAGAACAGATCACCACGCTGGACACCAACATCCGAGAGTCAGGTGCGGCAGCCTTCTTCCCCTTCCTCTCCAAACGCCAAGGCATCGTGCATGTGATTGGCCCGGAGAACGGCGCCACACTGCCCGGCATGACGGTGGTGTGTGGTGACTCCCATACTTCTACCCACGGCGCCTTCGGGGCCTTGGCGCACGGCATTGGCACCAGCGAGGTCGAGCATGTCATGGCCACGCAGACGCTGCTGGCCAAAAAAGCCAAAAACATGCTCATCAAGGTCGAAGGCACGCTGCCGCGCGGCTGCAGCGGCAAAGACATCGTGCTGGCCATCATCGGCAGAATCGGCACCGCCGGCGGCACCGGCTACACCATCGAGTTTGCCGGGTCGGCCATTCGTGCGTTGAGCATGGAAGGCCGCATGACGGTGTGCAATATGGCCATCGAAGGCGGCGCGCGCGCTGGCCTGGTAGCGGTCGATCAAAAAACCATTGACTACGTTAAAGGCCGTTTGCTCTCACCCACCGGCGTGGAATGGGATCAGGCCGTGGCCTATTGGAAAACACTGCACTCCGATACGGATGCCCACTTCGACGCCGTGGTCGAGCTCGATGCCGCGCAAATTCTGCCGCAAGTCACCTGGGGCACCTCGCCCGAGATGGTCTTGGGCATTGATGCACGCGTGCCCGATCCGGACAAAGAAAAAGATGCCAACAAACGCGGTGCTATGGAGCGTGCCCTGACCTATATGGGCCTGGAGCCGGGCAAGGCGCTCAACGACATCACGGTGGACAAAGTGTTCATCGGCTCGTGCACCAACAGCCGCATCGAAGACATCCGCGAAGCCGCCGCCCTGGTGAAAAAACTGGGTCAAAAAGTGGCCAAAAACGTGCGCTTGGCCATGGTCGTGCCGGGCTCCGGCTTGGTGAAAGAGCAGGCCGAGCGCGAAGGTCTGCACGAGATCTTCAAAGCGGCCGGCTTCGAATGGCGCGAGCCGGGTTGCTCCATGTGTCTGGCCATGAACGCCGACCGGCTCGAGCCGGGTGAGCGCTGTGCGTCGACCAGCAACCGCAACTTTGAAGGCCGTCAGGGCGCGGGCGGTCGCACGCATTTGGTGAGCCCCGCCATGGC
>CANGMW010000094.1 GCA_947454695.1 Comamonadaceae bacterium
AAACTGTAGTCCGCATCAAAGCAAATCCATTGCGCCCAGTCCTGCGGGTATTGCGCTTTGATGTCGGCCACGCGCAAACCATCGACCACACCAAACGATTGCTCACGAAGGTCCGCATGCGGTATGGGCGTCAAAGTCTGCGCGTTCGGGTGGTGTTCGACCACGGGTTGGGCAGTCTGGCAGGCACGCTGCAGGTCGCTGCAGAACAACGCGTCCACCGTCTCCGAGGCCAGACGCAGTCCCACCCGGCGGGCCTGTTCATGGCCGATGTCGTTCAAAGGAAGGTCCACATGACCCTGAAATCGCAGCTCGCGGTTGGCATCCGTCTCGCCGTGACGGATGAGCAGCAGCTCGGTCATGTGGTTTGGGCGCGGTACTTGGCAAGCAATTGTTTTTCGACCCAAGGGTCCACATACTTGCTGACCTCGCCACCGAGCAGGGTGATTTCGCGCACATAGGTGCTGGAGACATGCAAGTACTGGTCGCTGGGCGTGAGGAATATGGTTTCCACATCGGCCATCAGGCTGCGGTTCATGCCGGCGAGCTGGAACTCGTAGTCAAAGTCGGTGGCTGAACGCAGACCGCGCACCATGACCTGCGCGCCGTGGGCGCGCACAAAGTCGCGCATCAAGCCTGAAAAACTCTGCACCGACACATTGGCGAAGGGCTGAATTTGGGCCTGAACCATTTGCATGCGCTCGTCGAGCGTGAACATCGTGCCTTTTTTGTGCACGCCCGCAGCCACCACCACGATGAGTTGGTCAAACAAGCCAGCTGCGCGACGCACCAGATCCACATGGCCCAGCGTCATCGGGTCGAACGTACCGGGGTAAACAGCGGTCACAGGGGTGGTCATGTCTTGGGCTCCTCTTGGGCGGATTATGCAGCGCGCTTGAGCAAGTGCGCGTGCACCGCACCGGCTTTGAGGTGACGGTGCACCTGCAAGCCCCAGGGTGCGAGCAGCGCATCGGTCCAGGCTTTGGGTGCTTCCAGGTAGATCAGGCCCTCATCGCGCAAGACACGAACCGCCGCTTTGAGCGCCGGCTCGTACAAGGGCGCGTCAAACGGCGGGTCCAGAAACACCAGCGACATGCTGGCCGGGGCGAGTTGCTGCAAAGCGATTTGACCGTCGCCCCGAATGATCTGCACCCCATGGGCTTTCAGGCGGTCTTGGCTGGTTTTGAGTTGCTGAACCAGCGCCGGGTCTTGCTCCACCATGCGCACTTCGGTGGCACCCCGGGAAGCTGCTTCAAAGCCCAAAGCGCCGGTACCTGCAAACACATCGATGCAATGCCAGCCGGTGAGGTCCTGGCCCAGCCAGTTGAACAAGGTCTCGCGCACGCGGTCCGGGGTGGGCCGCAAGCCCGGCTTGTTGGCCACCGGTAACTTGGTGCGCTTCCACAGGCCACCGATGATGCGCACTTCGCCAGCAGGGGCGTGTGCGTGGCGGGGTCCGGGTTTTTTCATTGGCCTGCTCCGACCACGACGGTGACCATGCGATCAGCTTGCAACTTGCGCTGAAACGCCGCGCGGATATCGCCTACTGTGAGGCGTTCTACCTGTTGCGTCCAGCTGTCCAAGTACGACAAAGGCAAACCATTCCATGCAATATTGGACACGTTGTCCAGCAGCTTGCGGTTGCTGTCGATGCGCAAGGCAAACCCGCCGATCAAAAAATCTTTGGCCGCTTTGAGCTCTGCCTTGGTCGGGCCTTTGTCAATAAACTGTCGCAGCACCTGGCGGGACACATCAATCGCCTGCTGCGCCTGATCGGGGCGTGTCTGCAAGCCGATGGTGAACGCGCCCGCATGCAGGCCCGGTGCAAAGTAGCTGTACACGCTGTAGCTCAAGCCGCGTTTTTCGCGCACTTCTTCGGTCAGGCGCGAGACAAAACCACCGCCGCCCAAAATGTAGTTGCCCACCGTCAGCGCAAAGTAGTCCGGGTCGTCGCGCTTGAAGCCGGGCTGGCCGATCAGCACTTGTGCTTGCGCCGCCTCAAAGGGCACACGCACTTCCAGCGGCGCCTTCAAGGGGGCCACTTCGGGCACCGGTGGCAGTGCTTGGCAGGCCGCGGCACTCGGGCTGGCTGCACGCTTGGCAAAGAGTTGGGTCACCAGCGCATCCGCCTGCGCGCGGTTGATCGCCCCCACCAAGCTGACCTTGGCGCGACACGGCCAAACGGTGCGCTCATGCAGTGCTTGCAGGTCGGCCGTGCTGATGCGCTCCAGCGTGGCTTCGGTCACCTCAAAGCCGTAGGGGTGCTCGCCATACACCGCCCGGTCAAACGCCCGGCTGGCCTGCGTGCCGGGCCGCGTGTTGGCCTCCCGCAAACTGGCTTGGATGCGCGCGCGTTCGCGTGCCAACACCTCGGGCGCGTAGCTGGGCTGGCCCAGCTGACGGGCTGCGAGTTGAACGGCTTTCTCCAGCAGATCAGGGTAGGTGAGCGTGCGCAGCGAAAAACTCATGCGGTCGTTGCCGGCACCGCCACCAAACGAGGCGCCCAAATCGGCCCAGGCTTGGTTCATTGCGTTTTCATCCAGCGCCGGCAAGGCGCCATCGGCGCGCACGCCCTTGGACGTCAAGGCGGCAGTGAGTGAGGCCAGACCCGCCTGCGCAGCCGGGTCACGACGGTCACCCGCGTCAAAGTCGATCTGCACATCCAACATCGGAATGGCCGGACTTTCGACCAGGAAAATCTGTGCGCCCGAGGCCTGCGTCCAATGCTGGATGGGAATGCCGGCCCAGGCAGCGGGCAACACCGCGCCCACAAGCACCAGGGCCGTGCTGAGTTGTCGAAACATGGAAGTGAACATGGCGTGACTTGATGATTAGTGGCGCGCGCCAGCAGGGGCTTTGCGCGGTTTGCGGGCGCTGTCCACCGGCTGGGGCAGCAAGACGCCCACCGTGAGCTGATCGTCGGAAAAATACTTGGCCGCTACCGCTTGCACCTGTTCAGCGGTGACCGCGCGCAACTGCTCGATCAATCGCGCGTCCGCGTCCAGCGGCAAGCCTTCCACCCAGTTGCTGCCCAGCTCGCGCGCCTGGTTGAACACCGAGTCGAGCTTGTAGACCTCGCTGGCCACCCACTGAGTTTTGACCCGCTGCAGTTCTTCCTGCGACACCCCCTCTTTAGCGACCAGCGCCACCTGCTCGCGCAAAGCGGCTTGCACTTGCGCCGTGGTCTTGCCCTTGGCGGGCACGCCGTCCAGGATGAACAACTGCGGGCCGCGGCCACTGAAGCCAAAACTCGCACCGGCACCGTCGGCCACCGGGTCGGTACCGCGGGTGAGCGCGCGGTCCAGCCGGGCACCGGGGTAACCGTCGAGCACGGCGGCCAGTACCACCAGGGCCAGGGCGTCCTGATCATCGGGCGCGTTGGCCTTGACCGACTGAAGCGAGGGCGCGCGGTAGGCCATCACCAGATAGTCCTGTTCGGCCGGCGCTTTGAATTCCACCCGACGCTGACCCTGCTGAGCCGGTTCGGTGCGCGGCTTGCGCTCGGGTAAGGCGCGGGCAGGAATGCCGCCGTAATACTGCTGGGCCCACTTCAACACTTGTTGAGGGTTCACATCGCCGGCCACCACCACCGCCGCGTTGGCCGGGGTGTACCAGCGCCGGTAAAAGTCGCGGGCATCCTGCGGTTTCATGGATTCGAGATCGCTCATCCAGCCCACCACCGGACGGCGGTAGGGCGAGGCGGTGAACACCGTGGCGTTGAGCGCTTCCATGAGTTGCGCGCGCGGCTTGTCTTCGGTGCGCATGCGCCGCTCTTCTTTGACCACTTCGAGCTCTTTACGGAACTCTTCATCCGACCAACGGTTGTTAGCAAAGCGGTCCGCCTCCAGTTGCATCACCTCGGGCAGGCGATGGGCGGGGATTTGCTGGTAGTAACCGGTGTAGTCCAAGTTGGTGAAGGCGTTTTCACGCCCGCCCAAAGCGGCAACCCGGCGCGAGAACTCGCCCGGCTTCAAGCGGCGGGTGCCTTTGAACAGCATGTGTTCCAGCACATGGGCCACGCCCGTGGTGCCATCGACCTCGTCCATAGCGCCCACGCGCACCCACAGCATGTGCACCGCGGTGGGAGCACGGTGATCGGGTTGGACGATGAGCGTCATGCCGTTGCGCAGGGTGAACTGCTGCGCGGGCGTGGTGTCAGCGGCCTGTGCCAAGCCGCAGCTCAGGACGCTCCAGAGGGCCAAAAGTAAGTGGGGTAGACGTTTCATAGAATGCACTCATTCTAAGAACGAATGCCATGTTCAGCTTTTTCAAGAAAAAATCACCTACTGACGCTGCCGCTACTACCGCGCAGACCGCCGCCGACGAACATCCGCGCGCGCCCGAAGAACGCGCCGGCTGGCTGGGCAAACTGCGCCAGGGCTTGCGCAAGACCGGTGCGGGCATTGCCACCGTGTTCACCGGCACGCGCATTGACGAGCAGCTCTACGAAGACCTCGAGTCGGCGCTGCTGATGGCCGATGCCGGCGTGAAAGCCACCGAGTTTTTGCTCGATGACCTCAAGCGCCGGGTGAAAGAAAGCAAAACCACCGAGCCCGCGCAGGTCAAGGCCTTGCTGCAAGCCGCCTTGAGCGACCTGCTGGCGCCTTTGCAAAAGCAACTCTTGGTGGGCGAACACCAACCCACCGTGATCATGGTCGCCGGCGTCAATGGCGCGGGCAAAACCACCTCCATCGGTAAGCTCACCCACCACCTGAGCAGCCAAGGCGCCAGCGTGCTACTGGCCGCGGCCGACACCTTTCGCGCCGCTGCGCGCGAGCAGCTGGTGGTCTGGGCGGATCGCAACACGGTGGAGATCGTCAGCCAGGAAGGCGGCGACCCCGCCGCCGTGTGTTTTGATGCGGTGAGCGCGGGCAAAGCGCGCGGCAAAGACGTGGTGCTGGTGGACACGGCCGGCCGCCTGCCCACCCAGCTGCACCTGATGGAAGAGCTGCGCAAGATCAAGCGCGTGGTGCAAAAAGCCGACGCCAGCGCACCGCACGAGGTGCTGCTGGTGATTGATGGCAACACCGGCCAGAACGCCTTGGCGCAAGTGCGCGCCTTTGACGACGCGTTAGGCCTGACCGGTCTGATCGTTACCAAGCTGGACGGCACGGCCAAAGGCGGCGTGCTCGCGGCCATCGCCCGCGAGCGGCCGGTGCCGGTGTACTTCATCGGCGTGGGCGAGCAACTCGAAGAGCTGGAGACCTTCAACGCGCAGGAATTTGCGCAGGCCTTGCTCGGTTGAACTGATTCCAGGCCGCTTGAGGCCTAAGCACGCACCTCGAGCGAGGGCTGGCTCTCTGCCTTGGCCACGATGCCGCCGACCTCAGCCGCCGCAGCAAAACCATGGCGATGAAATACCGCCAGCACGGCGTCCACTGCATCGGGCGCACAGGCCACCAGCAAACCGCCACTGGTTTGCGGGTCGGAGAGCAAGGCCTGGGCTTGCGCGTCCAAGCCCTCGTGCAACACGACATCTTGTCCGTACCCGGCCCAGTTGCGCCCTGAGGCTCCAGTCACCAGGCCTTGGGCAGCCAAGGCTTTGACACCCGCCAGCAAAGGCACCCGGGACCAGTCGAGCTGCACACGGCAATCTGCACCGCGCGCCATCTCCAGCGCATGACCCGCCAGACCAAAGCCGGTCACATCGGTGAGGGCATGCACGCCCGCCAAGGCGGCGAGCTCCGGGCCGGGCGTGTTGAGCTTGGTCGTCGTCTCGATCATCAAGGCATAGCCGGCGGCGTCGAGCTGGTCTTTTTTGAGTGCGGCAGACATCACGCCCACGCCCAAAGGTTTACCAAGAATCAGGCGATCGCCCACGCGGGCATCGGCATTGCGCTTCACGCGCTTGGGATGCACCAGCCCGAGCGCCACCAGTCCGTAAATCGGCTCGACCGAATCAATGGTGTGGCCCCCGGCGATGGGAATGCCGGCCGCGCGACAGACCGACTCGCCTCCGGCCAGGATTTTGCCGATGGTGTCGGTCGACAAAACACTGATGGGCATGCCCACCAAGGCCAGCGCCATGATGGGTGTGCCGCCCATGGCGTACACATCGGAGATGGCGTTGGTGGCGGCGATGCGCCCGAAGTCGAACGGGTCATCCACGATGGGCATGAAAAAGTCGGTGGTGGCGATCAGCGCCTGCTCGTCATTGAGCTGGTAAACCGCCGCGTCGTCCGAGGTCTCGATGCCCACCAGCAACTGGGGCGGCACTGGCAGACCCCGGTTGTTTTTCAGGATTTCCGACAGCACGCCGGGGGCGATCTTGCAGCCGCAGCCGCCGCCATGGGAGAGTGAGCTCAGGCGGGGTTCTTGGGGGATGTGGGTAGCGGTCATGGTGATTGAAGGTATGTCCTGCATTGTGCCAGCGCCTTGGGTGAATCTACGGATGGCAGCACTGCGCAGCCGGTGCGAGAATGTGGGCACTTACAAAAATGACGAGGAGACGCCCATGACCACTGCCACCCACGACAGCACCCAGCGCCGCGTTGACCAGCTGCTGGACCATTACGGCCAAAGCCATCAAAACCCGCGCAACGAGTTGATCCACTTCTTCGCTATTCCCGTCATCATGTTGAGCTTGGTGGGCATGATGTACGAACTGCATCCTTGGGTGGCCTATGGGTTCATGGGTGCCAGCATGGTCTATTACGCGCGCCTCTCGGGCGTGTTCTTCATCACCATGCTGGGCGGCTCGGCCTTGATGCTGGCGCTGGTGCATGCCATGGGCGAGCAGCGCCTGAGCTGGTGCGTGAGCGCTTTTGTGGTGGCCTGGATTTTCCAGTTCATCGGCCACAAGATCGAAGGTAAAAAGCCCTCCTTCTTCGAAGACATCCAGTACCTGTGGGTCGGCCCGCTGTTTGTTTTGAGCAAGCTCTTTCTTAAACTCGGCATCCGCTGGTAACCCCCTCCCCACCCCGCTCATCATGAAACGCCGTGACCTCTTAAGCGCAGCGCCCTTGTTGCTGGCCCCCACCGGGCTGCTGCATGCGCAAGCATTTCCCACCCGCCCCATTCGCTACATCGTGCCGGTAGCCGCCGGCGGCGGCAGCGACATGGTGGGCCGCACGGTGACCGAACGCTGGGGCAAGTTGCTCAACCAGACCATCGTGGTGGACAACCAGGGCGGCGGCGGTGGCGTGATCGCTTGCCAGAACACGGCCAAGGCCGCGCCCGATGGCTACACCTTGATGCAGGGCTATGTGGCCACCCATGGCACAAGCCCGGCCACACGCAAACTGCCCTATGACCCGATCCGTGACTTCACCCCCATTGGCATGATCGGCGGCACCCCCAATGTGCTGGTGGTCAATTCGGCACTGCCGATCAACTCGGTGAAAGAATTTGTCGAGTACGTGCGTAAAAACCCCGGCCAGGTCAGCTACGGCTCGGCCGGTGCGGGCTCGCTCACCCACCTGACGATGGAGCTGTTCAAACTGCAGCTCAATGCCTTCATGGTGCACATCCCCTACCGTGGCATCGCGCCGGCCTTCACCGACCTGATGGGCGGGCAGACGCAGGCCATGTTCCCCGGGCTGGCCGCTGCGGTGCCGCACATCAAGTCCGGGCGCGTGCGCCCGATTGCGGTGACCGGTCTCAAGCGCCACCCGCAGTTCAAAGACGTGCCCACCCTGGACGAGTCCGGCTTCAAGGGCTTTGACGCCATGCAGTGGTATGGCGTGGTCGGTCCTGCAGGCATGCCAGCCGCCGTGGTCAAACAACTCAACGACACCCTCAACACAGTGCTTCAAGCCAGCGACCTGCGCGAGAAGCTCTCGATCGAGGCGGTGGAGCCCATGCCCATGAGCGCCGAGCAGTTTGCGCAGTACATCAAAGCCGACATCGCCCGCTGGACCAAGCTGGCCCGCGAGCGCGATATTCACCTGGACAGCTGATTTTTTCCCCGCCTGCGCCTCGGTGCGGGCTTTTGTTTTTTTCTCAACTTCAACTCGATTCTCATGGCCCGAAATACCCAGGTCGTCGCCGACCACAACGCCCCCGCCGTCACCCAAACCCTGGCCGCCTTCGTCGCCAACCACCCCTCCAACGGCTGGAGCGATGCGGTCGACCATGAAGCCCATCGCACCTTCCTGAACTGGCTGGGCTGCGCTGTGGGTGCCGCCCACCATGAGTCCGCCACCTCGGCACTGGCAGCGGTGCAGATGTTGCAACCCGCCGCGCAAGCCAGCGTGCTGGGGCGCAGCGAGCGGGTGGACATGGCCAGTGCCGCGCTGATCAACGGCATCACCTCGCACACCTTTGACTTTGACGACACCCACCTCAAAACCATCATCCACCCCGCCGGCCCGGTGGCCTCGGCGGTACTGGCGCTGGCCGAACACCTGGGGTCTTCAGGCCGCGAAGTGATCGACGCGCTGGTGCTGGGCATTGATGTGTCTTGCCGCGTGGGCAACACCATGTACCCCGAGCACTACGACCGGGGCTGGCACATCACCGGCTCGACCGGCATGCTGGGCGCGGCCGCTGCTTGTGCCCGGCTGCTCAAACTCGACACGCACAAAACCGCCATGGCGCTGGGCATTGCCGCCTCGCAACCGGTGGGCATGCGCGAACAGTTCGGCACCATGACCAAACCCTTCCACCCCGGCGGTGCCGCACGAGCAGGCTTGATGTCGGCCCTGCTGGCCAGCCAGGGCTTCACCGCCAGCCCCAAAGCGCTGGAGGCGCCGCGCGGCATGATCCAGACCATCTCCACCAAGTACGACTGGCGCGAGATCAGCGACGAGCTGGGCCAGCGCTTTGAGATTTCCTTCAACAGCTACAAGCCTTTTGCCTGCGGCATCGTGATCCACCCCAGCATCGACGCCTGCGCCCAATTGCGCGCGCAAGGCATCCGGGCTGATGATGTGGAACGTATCGAGCTCAAGGTGCACTCGCTGGTGCTCGAACTCACCGGCAAGAAAGAACCCGCCGACGGCCTGCAAGGCAAGTTCAGCGTGTACCACGGCTGTGCCTGCGGCCTGATCTTTGGCAAGGCCGGCGAGCCCGAATACGCGGATGACA
>CANGMW010000095.1 GCA_947454695.1 Comamonadaceae bacterium
CCGTATTTTGGACAAATTCCGGCCATGGTGGCATCAACCTTGCTCGTGCTCACTTCGGGGCGACAATATTGCGAACGTTTTGTGGACGAACTGCCGGTGGTGATCCTGCCGTGCCCCGTGACCTTTCCAAGAATGATGTACTACCAACTCTGGCATGAACGCACCCACGCCTCGGCATCTGGCCGCTGGCTGCGCGAACGCGTCAAGTCGGTAGCGACCGCGCTCAAGCGCAACTGACACAAGCACCCGCATGAACACGCCCCGACTTGAGCTGACCGGCATCACCAAAACCTACCCCGGCGTGGTGGCTAACAGCGAGGTATCGCTCAAAGTCATGCCGGGTGAAATTCACTCGGTGCTGGGTGAAAACGGCGCGGGTAAATCCACGCTGATGAAAATCATTTACGGCTCGGTCAAACCCGATGCCGGCCAGATGCGTCTCAACGGCCAGCCGGTCACCATCCGCAATCCGAAGGAAGCGCGTGCCAATGGCATCAGCATGGTGTTCCAGCACTTCAACCTGTTCCACACCATGACGGTGGCCGAAAACGTCTGGCTGGGGCTGAGCCGCAACTCGTTGGCGCAGGTGTCGGCCAGTATCGTGGCCAAGGCCACCGAATACGGCTTGGACATCGACCCCAACCGGCCGGTGCACACGCTGAGTGTGGGCGAGATGCAGCGGGTGGAAATCATCCGCGCCCTGCTGACCCGCCCGGAGTTGCTGATCCTGGATGAGCCCACTTCCGTGCTGACACCGCAAGCGGTGGAAAAGCTGTTTGTGGTGCTCAAGAAGCTGGCTTCCGAGGGGTGCAGCATCTTGTACATCTCGCACAAGCTGCATGAAATTCGCGAGCTGTGCACCGCCTGCACCGTGCTGCGCGGCGGTAAGGTCACCGGGGTGTGCAACCCGGCTGAAGAATCTAATGCTTCGCTCTCGCGCATGATGATCGGCGCGGAGCCGCCGCTGCTCAAGCGCGAAACGCGCGAGCCGGGTGCGGCGGTCATGCAGGTGTCGGACCTGAGTCTGGCGCGTGATGACCAGTTCGGCGTGGACCTGCAAGGCATTGCGCTGCAAGTGCGCGCCGGTGAAGTGGTGGGCATTGCCGGGGTATCGGGCAATGGCCAAAAAGAACTGCTGTACGCCTTGTCAGGCGAAGACACGCGCGCGCCGCGGGGCAGTGTGCGCATCGGCCAGACCGATGTCTCCCTCTTAGGGCCGCACAGCCGGCGTCGTCTGGGTTTGCACTTCGTGCCCGAAGAACGGCTGGGGCGCGGCGCGGTGCCCACGCTGAGCCTGGCGCAAAACCTCCTGCTCACCCGCACCGGGGCGGTTCGCTGGCCGCGCTTCATGGGGGGCTGGATTCGCGTCAAGCACTTACATGCACACGCACAGCGGCTGATCGCGCAGTTCAAGGTCAAAGCCAACGGCCCGAATGCGGCGGCGCGCTCTTTGTCGGGCGGCAACTTGCAAAAATTCATTGTGGCGCGCGAGATCGATGCCAACCCCACACTGCTCATCGTCTCGCAACCCACCTGGGGGGTGGACGTGGGTGCGGCCGCCCAAATTCGCGCCGAGTTGCTGGCCCTGCGCGATGCGGGCTGTGCGGTGCTGGTGGTGAGTGAGGAATTGGACGAGCTGTTTGAGGTCTGTGACCGCCTGCATGTGATTGCGCATGGCCGGCTCTCACCTTCTTTACCCATCGCGCAGGCCACGGTGGAGAAAATCGGCGAATGGATGAGCGGCTTGTGGGACGCAGCCGCCACCAAGACGCATCAGGACGGCGCACACCATGTCTAAAGTCATGCTCAAACTCGAAGCCCGCCCGCAGCCCTCGCAGGTCTGGAGCTATGCCTCGCCCTTGTTGGCGCTGGTGTGCACCGTGGTGATCGGCGTTATTTTGTTTTCCCTGCTGGGCAAAGACCCGGTCAAAGGCCTGATGGTGTTTTTCTGGGAGCCCATCAAGACCACCTATGCGCTGGGTGAACTGGTGGTCAAGGCCACGCCCTTGCTCTTGATTGCCCTGGGGCTGGCCGTGTGTTTCCGCTCCAACGTCTGGAACATCGGCGCTGAGGGTCAGTACATCTTGGGCGCCATCGGTGCCAGTGGCGTGGCGCTCATGGCAGAGCCCGGCACCGGCGCCTGGATCGTCCTGCCGGTGGTGATGGCCGGCGTGTTGGCGGGCATGGCCTGGGCGGGCCTGACGGCGGTCTTGCGCGACCGCTTCAATGCCAATGAAATTCTGGTGAGCCTCATGCTCGTTTATGTGGCCATGCAGGTCCTGGGCTATCTGGTATTCGGTCCCTGGAAAGACCCGCACGGCTACAACTTCCCGCAAACCCAAACCTTTGAAGCCGTCACCCGCATCCCGCGCTTGATGGACGGCTCGCGGGTGAATGTCGGGGTGATCGTGGCGCTCTTGGGTGTCGCGGCGGTGTGGGTGTTTTTGTTCCGTACCCGGGCAGGTTTTGCTTTGCAGGTCGGTGGCCTGGCGCCGGCCGCGGCGCGCTATGCCGGTTTCTCTTCGCGCCGGGCGCTGTGGACAGCCTTGTTGGTGTCCGGTGGCTTGTCCGGACTGGCCGGTGCCCTGGAAGTGGCGGGTCCTATCGGGCAGCTCACGCCCTATGTGCCGGCTGGCTACGGCTTTGCCGCCATCATCGTGGCCTTTGTCGGGCGGCTGCACCCGGTGGGCATGGTTTTTTCAGCATTGCTCATGAGCATGTTCTACATCGGGGGTGAGCTGGCGCAGTCGCGTTTGGGCTTGCCTAAATCTTTGACCGGGGTGTTCCAGGGGTTGCTGCTGTTTTCGCTGCTGGCCTGTGACACCTTGGTGAATTACCGCTTGCGCTGGCAGCCCAGGGTGCCCGCTGCAGTGACCACGACCACGGAAGGGGCGCACTGATGGAGGCTTATGCATTGTTGCTGGCGGCCACGCTGAATGCGGGGACGGTTTTGGCTATTGCCTCGCTGGGGCTGTTGATTAACGAAAAAGCCGGCATTGTGAATCTGGGCGCCGAGGGCATGATGCTGTGCGCGGCGATTGCCGGATTCGCCACCGTGGTGCACACCGGCAGCGACACGCTGGGCTTTTTAGCCGGCATCGCCGCCGGCGCGGTGATGGCCGCTGTGTTTGGCGGCCTGGTCATCTGGCTCAACACCAATCAGTACGCCACCGGGCTGGCGCTGAGTCTTTTTGGTGCGGGTTTTTCCGCCTTCGCGGGCATCTCTTATGTGCAAGAGCGCATGCCTGAGCGCGCCACCTTCGCCGTGCCTTATCTGGCAGACCTGCCCTGGGTCGGGCCGGCGCTGTTTCGCCATCATCCTTTTGTGTACCTGACCGTGCTGTTTGTGGCGGCGTTGATTTGGTTTTTGTACCGCACCCGCGCAGGGCTGATTTTGCGCAGTGTGGGCGAAAGCCCCGAGTCGGCGCACGGCCTGGGCTACCCGGTGCGCCGCATCCGCTTGGCTGCGGTGGTCACCGGCGGCGCATTGTGTGGTTTGGCGGGAGCTTACCTGTCCATCATCTACACGCCTTTGTGGGTGGAAGGCATGGTGGCGGGCAAAGGCTGGATCGCTTTGGCGCTCACCACCTTTGCCACCTGGCGCCCGGCACGCGTATTGCTTGGTGCCTATCTGTTCGGTGGCGTGACCATGCTGCAGTTCCAACTGCAAGGTGACGGGATCCAGGTCCCCAGCCAAGTCTTGAGCATGCTGCCTTATGTGGCGACCATTGTGGTGCTGGCCTTGATTTCCCGAAATCCCCAGTGGATTCGGATTAACATGCCAGCTTCGATGGGCAAGCCGTTTTATCCCGGTTCCTGATTGAATGGTTTTTTGAGATTTCCGTGTAGATGTTCGTGTAGATTTTTTTCCAACCCCTAGCAACTGAAGAAGGATGTGACATGATGAACTTGCAAAAACGCTCTTGGCTCACCGCCGCTGCGCTCACTTTGGTGGCCAGCGCCGCTTTGGTGGCTTGTGGCAAAAAAGAAGAAGCCGCCGCACCGGCAGCACCGGCCGCCAAGGCCGAGCCGCTGAAAATCGCTTTCGCTTATGTCGGCCCGGTGGGCGACGGTGGTTGGACCTTTGCCCATGACAACGGCCGCAAAGCGGTGGAAAAAGAATTCGGCGACAAAGTCAAGACCACGTTCGTGGAAAGCGTGCCTGAATCGGCTGACGCTGAGCGCGTGATCCGCGACATGGCGGCCCAAGGCAACAAGCTGATTTTCGGCACCACCTTTGGCTACATGGAGCCCATGCTCAAAGTGGCCGCCGACAACAAAGGCGTGAACTTCCAGCACGCGACCGGCTACAAAACCGCCGACAACATGAGCACCTACGACAGCCGCACCTACGAAGGCGCGTACATGGCGGGCGTGATTGCCGGCAAGATGAGCAAGACCGGTACGCTGGGCGTGGTGGCCTCGGTGCCGATTCCTGAGGTGATCCGCAACATCAACAGCTTCACCCTGGGCGCACAGTCCAGCAACCCCAAGGTCAAGACCAAAGTGGTGTGGGTGAACGAGTGGTTCAATCCCCCGAAAGAAACCGAAGCCGCGACCTCGCTGATCAACGGCGGTGCTGACGTGCTGTTCCAAAACACCGACTCACCCGCTGTGCTCAAGACCGCACAGGACAAGGGCAAGCGCGCCTTTGGTTGGGACTCCGACATGACCGCCTACGGCCCCAAAGCCCACTTGGCATCGGCCATCATCAACTGGGGTCCGTACTATGTGCAAGCCACTCGTGATGCACTCGAAGGCAAGAACGCATCGACCCGCACTTGGTGGGGCGTGAAAGAAGGCGCGATCGACATCGTGTCGATTGCCGAAGACGTGCCGGCTGACACCAAAGCCAAGGTCGAAGAAGTGAAGAAAGGCCTCAAAGACGGCAGCTTCGTGATCTGGAAAGGCCCGATCGTGGACAACACCGGTAAAGAGAAACTGGCCAAGGGCGCTGTCGCTGACGACGCTTTCCTGGGCGGTCTGATGTTCTACGTCAAAGGCGTGGAAGGCAAGATCCCCGGCGGCAAGTAATTCTGAGTCGCTCTCACAAGCTGCCTTCGGGCAGCTTTTTTTTGCAAGTCGCACAATACGTTCAAACCAGTCACACCCATGCAAGCCACGTCTATGCAAGCCTCCATCACGCAAGCATTTCGCGCCGCGCTCTTGCGCTTTGATGAACAAGGCCAAGCCATGTATGACAGCGATGGCTTGCTGGTGATTGGCCCCAATGCGCAAGGCCAGGCCGTGGTGCAGGCGGTGGGCGCCTACCAGGCGTTGGCTGCGCAGTATGCACATGTGCCGGTGACGCATTGGCCGGGGCGCCTCCTGGCCCCGGGCTTTGTGGATCTGCACATCCATTACCCGCAGACCGACATCATCGGCTCGCCGGCCGAAGGCTTGTTGCCCTGGCTGGAGCGATACACCTTCCCGCAGGAGTCGCGCTTTGCCGACCCGGCGCATGCGATGAATGTGGCGCAGTTCTTTCTGGATGAGTTGTCGCGCAACGGCGTGACCACCGCCTTGACGTTTGCCACTTCGCACCCGGCCTCCGTGGACGCGCTCTTTAGTGCGGCTCAGCAGCGGGGCTTGCGTCTGATCACCGGCAAAGTGCTTCAAGACCGCCACAGCCCGCCCGGCGTGTGCGACCAGCCCAGTGCCGATGGCCGGCTGGACGCCACCGAAAACAGCCTGCTGCAAACCGAGCAACTCATCGCCAAGTGGCACGGCGTGGACCGTCTGGGCTACGCCATCACGCCACGCTTTGCGCCCACCAGCAGCCCGGCCCAGTTGCGCGGGGCGGGTGAGCTGGCCGCGCGCGACGACAGCTTGTGGATCCAGTCGCATGTGGCAGAAAACCTGGACGAGGTGCGCTGGGTGCGCGAGCTCTACCCGCAGTCGCGCAGCTATTTGTCGGTGTATGACGATTTTGGTTTGTTGCGTGCGCGCGCTGTCTACGCCCATTGCATTCACTACGACGATGCCGACCGCGCGTTGATGCACCGCAGTGGCGCGGCCGCCGCGCTCAGCCCCACCAGCAACCTGTTTTTAGGCAGTGGCTTCTTTGATTACGCCGCCGCCAAAGCCGCCGGCTTTCACTATGGCTTGGCCAGTGATGTGGGCGGTGGCACCAGCTTCAGCCCGTTTCGCACCATGCTGGCGGCCTACACCGTGGGCCGCGAAGGCCAGACCAAACCGGGCCTGAGCCTCACGCCGCAAGAGCTCTGGTGGCAGCACACCGCCGGTGCGGCGCGTGCCTTGGGGCTGGACGGGGTGGTGGGCAATTTACAAGTGGGTTGTGAGGCTGACTTCGTGGTGCTCAATCCGCAAGCCACGCCTTTGTTGGCACGCCGCACAGCGCAGGCCGAGAACCTGGCGGAATTCCTGTTTGCCTTGCAAGTGCTGGGCGACGACCGCGTGGTCGAGCGCACGGTGATTAACGGGGTGGTGAAGCACTAAGCCCAACACGACGCGTCAAGCGCGCGTTGTGTTTTGTCGCTTCGGGCCCGTCAAGCCTTGATGGCGTCACTCAATCTGAACTGCCCGATGCGGTAGATCTGTTCCAGGCATTCCTGCCGCTCCGCGTCGACCGTGTTGTTCAGCCGCTGCTGGAACAAGGCGATGATGCTGTGGCGTGTGTGGCCGCGCACTGCCACGATGAAGGGGAAGCCGAACTTGGCGTTGTAGTCGGCGTTGAGCTGCTGCAACATGGCAAATTCTTGCGGACTGCATTGGTTCAAGCCGGCGCCGCTTTGCTCGCGCGTGGAGTCCTGTGTGAGCTCTCCCCGTACAGCGGCCTTGCCGGCGAGTTCCGGGTGGGCGCGGATGAGGCGCAGCTGCGCCTCGGTGCCTGCTGCCTCAATGGCCGCGACCATGCAGGCATGCAAGGCCTCGACCGAGGCAAAAGGCCGCTTGCCAAACGCCTGCTGTGCGACCCAGGGCGAATGTTCAAACATGCCACCTAATCGTTGGACGAAGGCGGCTTCGTCGAGCGCGTTGAGTTCGCTCAGCGTGAGGGGTGTGGTCATGGTGCGGCGGTGTAGGGATGGGTGGCGATCCAGTGGCGGGCAATGTCAATGCGCCGGCACACCCAAGCGTCGGTGTGCGACTGCACATGGTCTAAAAAGCGTTGCAGCGCACGAAAACGCCCCGGGCGGCCGAGCAGGCGGCAGTGCATGCCAATGGAGAGCATCTTGGGGCGGTCCAGGCCGGCCGGGTCGCCCTCGGCGTACAGCACATCAAAACTGTCCTTGAGGTACTGGTAGAACTGCTCGCCGGTGTTGAAGCCCTGCGGGGAGGCAAAGCGCATGTCGTTGCTGTCCAGCGTGTAAGGCACCACCAGGTGCGGTTGGCGCCGTCCGCCGGTGATCTCCACCTCGGTCCAAAAGGGCAGGTCATCGCCGTAATAGTCCGAGTCGTAGACCAGGCCACCGTGTTCCACCACCAGACGTCGCGTGTTGGGCGAGTCGCGCCCGGTGTACCAGCCCAACGGTGTGGTGCCGGTGAGCTCACGGATGATGGCCATGCCCAGGCGCATGTGCTCGCGCTCAGTGGCTTCGTCCATGTTCTGGTAATGAATCCAGCGCCAGCCGTGGCAGGCGATTTCATGCCCTAAGTCGACAAAAGCCTGCGTGAGGTCAGGATGGCGTTGCAAGGCCATGGACACGCCGAACACGGTGAGCGGCAAGCCGCGTTGTTCGAACTCGCGCAGCAGCCGCCACACGCCCGCGCGCGAGCCGTATTCGTAGATCGACTCCATCGACATGTGGCGTGCTTCATAAGCCGCAGCGCCAATGATCTCCGACAAGAATTGTTCGGACGCCTTGTCACCATGCAGCACCGAGTTCTCGCCGCCCTCTTCGTAGTTGAGGACGAATTGCACCGCGATGCGGGCCTTGTTGGGCCAGCGGGCGTGCGGAACGTCCCGGCCATAGCCGATCAGGTCGCGGGGGTAAGGCGTGGCGGGAGTGGGTGCTGTCATGGTGAAAACAAGATCCTTGGGTTTATTCGCTGCCGTGGGTGGTGGCCGCCGCTTGTTGAGCCGCCTCGGCGTCATTGCCCGCACCATTGAAGAACGCGTTGAGCAACACCGCGGTGAGCGAGGCCAGCAAGATACCGCTTTCGATCAGGGGGTGCAGGCCGTGCGGCATCCACTGTTTGAAGTTGGGGGCGACCAGGGGGATCATGCCCACGCCGATCGAGATGGCCACCACAAACAAGTTGTTGCGTCGGGTGGTGAAGTCCACGCTGGACAAAATCCGGATGCCGGTGGCCGCCACCATGCCGAACATCACCAGACCGGCGCCGCCCAGCACAAAGGTGGGCACGGCTTCGACCAAGGCAGCCAGTTTGGGGATGAGCCCCATGACCAGCAAAATCACACCGGCTGCGACGCACACAAAGCGGCTGCGCACACCGGTCACGCCCACCAGGCCCACGTTTTGCGAAAAGCTGGTGTAGGGGAAGGTGTTGAAAATGCCGCCAATCAAAGTGCCCAGACCGTCCACGCGCAGGCCACGTGCCAAATCGGCTTGGCCGACCTTGCGACCGGTGATGTCGCCCAGCGCGAGGAACATGCCGGTGGATTCAATCATGACGACCAGCATGACCAGCGTCATGGTCAGGACCATGACCGGGTCAAAGGTAGGCAGTCCAAATTGGAAAGGCATCACCACATCAAACCAGGCGGCTTTGCCCACTTTGTCGAAATTCATCATGCCCAAGGCCGCTGCCAGCACTGCACCGGCCACGATGCCTAGCAGCACCGCGATGTTGCTGATAAAGCCTTTGGCATAACGGGTGATGCCCAAAATTGCCAGCAGCACGAAGGCTGAAATGCCGACATTGAACAGCGGGGCGTAGGCCGGGTTGGGGGTGGACGGCGCCAGCGCAAGTCCTTTGGGGAGTGCGGGCACCGTGCTGCCCGCAGCTTGTGCGGCGGCGGTCACGTCCTTGAGCCACTGCGCATGCGCGGGGTCCAC
>CANGMW010000096.1 GCA_947454695.1 Comamonadaceae bacterium
GCAAGAGACCCAAGGCTGCCAGCATGGCCGTCATCAAGACGGTACGCAGCCGCTGGATCGAGCCGATCTTGGCCGCCTCCAGCACGGTGTGCCCCGCATTGCGCAGTTGTTGAAAGACCGACAGCATCACCACGCCATTCAGCACAGCCTGCCCCGACAGGGCAATAAAGCCAATCGCAGCGGACACGGACAAGGGGATGGAAAACACCCACAGCGCGACAAAGCCGCCAATCAAAGCCAAGGGCACGTTCACCAAAATCAACACCGCTTGTTTGAAGGAGCCGAAGGCGTCAAACAACAAGACAAAAATCAGCAGCAAAGAGATCGGCACCACCACCGACAGGCGGGCCATGGCGCGTTCCTGGTTTTCAAATTCGCCCGACCAATTCACCGTGTAGTTCTCGGGGATGCGCACGTTTTTCTCGACGCGCGATTTCATGTCTTTGACGATGGAGCCCATGTCGCGCCCTTTGATGAAGACGCCAATGGCCATGGTGCGCCGGCCCGACTCGCGCGCGATGTTCATCGCACCGGTGGTTTGTCGGATGTTGGTCACGGCACCCAAGGTGGTGTAGCCCCCGCCCGGAATGGCCAGCGGTGTGGCGGGCAAGTTGGCCAACACCCGCCGGTCTTGCGGCAATCGAACGGCCACAGCGAACTTGCGCTCACCCTCCCACAACTGGGTGGCTGCGCGGCCGGCCAGTGCGGACTCGATCACGTCCTGGATATCACTCACATTCAAACCAAAGCGCGAGGCGCGTTCGCGGTCGATGTCAATCACCAATTGCGGCAGTTCACCCAAGCGGTCGACCTCAGCGCGTTGCACGCCTTGCACTTCGCGGAATTCACGGCGCATGGCTTCCACTGTCGTTTGCAACTCGCCCAGATCTTCGCCGGCCACCTTGACCACGATCTGCCCTTTGATCTGCGAGATCGACTCCAGCACGTTGTCGCGGATCGGTTGTGAAAACGCCGGATCGACGCCCGGAATGACCGAGAGTTTGGCGTCCATCTCTTCAATCAAGGCATCGCGCGTCATGCCCTTGCGCCATTCTTCATGCGGCTTCACGTCTACAAACACCTCGGCCATACTCAGCGTTTTCGGGTCGGTGCCGTCTTCGGGCTGACCGGCTTTGGAGACCACGGTGCGCACCTCGGGCACCGTGAGCAACTGCTGGCGCGCCTTGCGCAGCACGCGAGAAGCTTCTTCCTGCGACAGGCTCGCGGGCATGTCCCAGTTCACCCAGAAGGTGCCTTCATTGAGCTCGGGTAAAAACTCAGAGCCCAGGCGGGAGGCCACGCCGATGGACAGCAAAAATCCGCCCAAGGCCGCGATCACCACTTTGCGCCGGTTGTTCAGCGCCCAGGCCAGGATGGGTTCGTACACGCGCTTGGCGGCGGCCACCACGCGGTTGTCGCCGTGGGGCAGCTTTTTGCGCAGCATCCAGTAGGCCAGCAAGGGCACCAGCGTGAGCGAAAAAATCAGTGAGCCCACCAGCGCCATCGTCACCGACAAGGCCATGGGTTGGAAGATTCGACCTTCATGGCGTTGCAGCGCAAAAATCGGGATGTGCGCGGCGATGATGATGAGCATGGAAAACAGGGTGGGTCGGCCCACCTCGTTGGTGGCATCGATGATCGATTGCCGGCGTTCCGCAGGGGACATGTCCTCGCGTTCTTTTTCCAGCCGGTGCATGATGTTTTCGATCACGATCACCGCCCCGTCCACGATGATGCCGAAGTCCATCGCACCCAGTGACAGCAGGTTGGCGGGCACGCCCATGATCTTCAGTCCGAGGAAGGTGGCCAGGAGCGCCAACGGAATCACCAGAACGACCGCCAGACTCGCGCGGAAGTTGGACAGAAACAAATACAAGACCAAAGAGACCAGTAAAGCCCCTTCCACCAGGTTGTGGAACACGGTGGTGAGGGTTTTGCCCATCAACCAGGTGCGGTCATAAAAGGGCTCGATCTGCACGCCTTGCGGCAGGCCGCGCTCGTTGAGCTGCGCAATTTTTTCTTTCACACCTTTGAGCACCAGGCTGGGGTTCTCGCCTTTGCGCATGATGACGATGCCTATCACCGCGTCGTCGTCCTGGTCTTGACCCGTGATGCCTAAGCGCGGCACGGCGCCTAACTTGATTTGTGCCACATCGCGAATGAGCACGGGTGTGCTGTTGCGTGAGTCGAGCACGATGCGACCGATGTCATCGGGCGAGCGCAGCAGACCAATGCCGCGGATGGCAAATTGCTGCGAGCCTTGCGCCACATAGCTGCCGCCGGCATTGGAGTTGCCGCGACCCAGCGCGTCCAGCAAATTTTGGAAGGTGAGTTTGTAGGCACGCAGTTTGTCCAGGTCGGGCTGCACTTCATAGGTCTTGATGAAGCCGCCCATAGCCACCACATCAGCGACGCCAGGGACTTGGCGCAAGGCGCGCTCAATCACCCAGTCTTGCAGCGTGCGCAAATCCGTGGTGGATTGGCCGTCGCCACGCAAGCGGTAGCGCATCACCTCGCCCACCGGTGTGGCGTTGGGCGCGATATTGACTTGTGCGCCTTGCGGAATGTCCACATTGTTGAGTCGCTCGTTCACTTGCTGACGCGCCAGATTCACATCGGCTTTGTCGTCGTACGTCACCACGGTGTAGGACAAACCAAACTGCGTGTGTGAGAACACGCGGATGGAGTTGGGCAGTCCAGAGAGCGCGATTTCGATGGGCAGGGTGACTTGCTTTTCCACCTCTTCCGCCGCGCGACCGGGGAAGAGGGCAATCACGGTGACCTGGGTGTCGGTGACGTCGGGGAAGGCTTCGACGGAGAGGTTTTTAAAGGCAAAAATGCCTGACATGACAAACAGCAGCGTGCCCAGCACGATGAACAGGGGCTGGTGCAGCGCGTAATGGATCAGGCGTTTCATTTGGTGCTGGCCTTCGGTGTGCTGCTTGCAGCCGGCGGCAAAGGCGGTTGTGGGGCGCGAGCCTCCTCTTCAGCCAGTCGCAGCAAGCGCGCGAGCAGCAAGGCGTTTTCTGACACCACCAATTCACCGGGTGCGACCCCTTGCGAGACGATGACTTCGTTGGGGCCTTCGTAATCCAGGTCCACCACCCGTCGCTCAAATTCACCGGGCTTGGTCTGGACAAAGATGGCTTGGCGCGTGCCGCGCAACAGTACCGAGACAGAAGGCACGACCACGCCAGCGTTGAAGCTGCGAATGAATTTGGCCGTGGCCAGCATTTCGGCTTTGAGGCGCCGGTCGGCGTTGGGCACTACGCCACGAATTTTGATGGTGCGGGTCAGCGGGTCAATGAAGTCGGAGGCCGCAACCACCTTGCCTTGAAAGGTTTGCCCCGGCAGGCTGGGAATGGACAACTCAAAACTGGTGCCGGCGCGCACGATGCCCACTTCGGATTCGCGCGCATCGATTTGAATCCACAGGGTGGACGGGTCCGTCACCACAAACAGCGCGGGCACGCCGGGGCCGGCCATGTCCGGGCGTACTTCCTGGCCGGGGTTGAGGTTGCGCTCCACCACCACGCCGCCGATGGTGGCGACCAAGCCGAGCTGTTGGTTCACGCCGCTGGCGCTGCCATACAGGTTGGTGCGTGCTTGGGCGCGCGATAACTCGGCTTGCGCCCGGGTGGCGTCGTTTTCACTTTGCTCCAGGTCTTTGCGGGCCACGATGCCGGCGTCAAATAACTCCTGCTGACGCGCCAGCGCTTTTTGAGTCAGGTGCACATCAGCCAGCGCTTTGGCCGTGTCGCTTTGGGCTTGTCCAAAATCGGGCGAGGCCAGTTGCGCCAGCGGTGTACCCGGACTCACGCGCTGACCGATATCGGCCTGGATGGCGGTGACCCGGCCCGAGAAGGCCGGAAAGATGCGCTGCGTGTGCTCTTCATTCCACACCAGTTTGGCGGGCAGCTCAATCGTGATGGCCTTGGCCGCCTGCGCGGGCGTGGTGTGCAGCATGGCGAGTTGCGGGTGGCCCGGCGAAAAGCGCAGCTGGTTGCCTTGCACGATGGGCGCCGGCGCGTCCTGGTGCGGGGCGGGCGCCTCATTGCAGGCGCTCAACAGGGCGGCTGATATCAAACACAAGGGAACAATTTTGGACAACATGGTGACGAACTCTCAGGACGTGAAGCGATTAATTGGCCGCGATCGGTGCAGCCGCTGGGGTGACCGTTGTGTTGACCATTGGGGAGGCTTGGGTACGCAGCTGCCAGGCGCCAGTGGCCTTGGCAAAGTCGGTGCGCGCGATCAGGGCATCTAACAAGGTGGTGCGCAAGGTGCGACGCGCATCGAGCAGGTCGGTGAGCGACAGCGCGCCTTTGGAATAGGCCAGCTCCGCGCTTTGGGCCACTTGCCGTGCGCGCGGCAGGATTTGCGTGTCGTAAGAGCGGGCGCGCTGGGCCGTGCTCAGGGCTTCATGCTGCAGGCGATGCAATTCCAACTGGGCTAGGCGGCGGGTTTTGTCCAGCGCGTTTTGGGCTTGCGCTAATTGCGCTGTTGAGCGCCCGATCTCACCCTGGTAGCTGTAGCCCCATTGCAAGGGCATTTGCATGCGCAATTCAATCAAGGCGTTAGAGGTGCCGGGATAGTGGTCGTAGGAAGCACCCCAGGTGATGTCGGAGGTTTTCTGCGCCTGGGTATTGTCAAGGGCCGCTTGTGCTGCTTGAACGCGGGCCAGTGCAGCGCGCACATCGGCACGTTGCTCGACCAGCGCCTCGAGCTGACTGACGGGTTTGAGCGACACGTCCAGTTGAGGCCAGTTGGTTTGGGCGCGCAGTTGTTCGGGTGGTGTGGGCAAGCCGGTGTATTGCCAAAGAATGAGCGCGGCGCGTTGGCGGTCGAGTTCGGCGAGTTGCGCATCGGAGAGGGCGCGTTGCGCTTCGATCTCGGTTCGGGCGGCTTCCTGTGCCGAGAGGTCGCCGGCCTTCACCCGCTTTTGCGCGCTGGTCGCCAAAAGCGTTGCGCTTTGTTCAATCTGGCGAACGTGCTCGAGTTTTTCCTGTGCCGCCAGCAGATCAAAGAAGCCGGCGTTGGTGGCAATCAGCTGCTGTGTGCGCACGTCGTCCAAATCGGCCTGGGCGGCGGTGGCGGCGCGCTGAGCCGCCAGGGTGCGCAGCGCGCGTTTGTTGGCGCGCTCCCAGGTCCAGTCCACACCCAGCGATTTGTCTACCCGCTTGTCGGAGAAAAAATTGCCTTCGCCGATGCCATTCTGGGCGTCCATCTGACTCAACTTGGCCGACAACACGGGGAAGGGGGCCCGGTCGGCGCTGGCGATATCGGCCTGGGCGCCCGCCAGGGCCTGGCGAGCGAGAACCACATCAATGTTGTGTTCGGCCGCTTGCAGCACCTGTTGCAGGCTCACCGGTGCAGGGCCCGCGGTCGGGGTCGGTCCGGGGACGGGCTGGGCCGGGGTTTGAAACGCCCAGGCCAGACTTGAAATAACAAGTAACTGTCGTATGCTCATGCCTTGGATTGTCGGCAGGCCAGACTGACCGCGAACTGACTTGCCCATCCCGCCCCCTTGTCGCTTTACCCGAGGCTGTCCCCGCATGCGAATCCTGCTGGTCGAAGACGATGCCGTGCTGCGTGACGTCATGTTGCGCAGCCTGCAAGACGCCGGTCACCGCGTGGACTTGGCGTCTTCGCTGGAGCAGGCGCGGCATTACTGGCAGGTGCAGCCGTTTGACGCTGTTTTGCTGGACCTGAACCTGCCCCAAAGCGACAAGCCGGCCAGCCCGATGGGCAACGGCTTATCGGTCTTGCGCGAGGCGCGGGCCCGTGGCGACAGAACACCCGTGTTAGTGCTTACTGCCAGAAATCGTACCGAGGAGCGTATTGCAGGCCTGGATGCCGGGGCAGATGATTACCTTGGTAAACCGTTTGAGCTGGCCGAGGTCGAGGCGCGTCTGCGGGCTTTGGTGCGGCGCACGCAGGGTACGGACGATCAGCTGGAGGTGGGTCATTTGGCGCTGGACCGCAAAGCCCGCCGGTTCTCCCTGGAGGGCCAGTTGTTGGAGCTGCCGGCCCGTGAGTTTGAAGTGCTCTGGGAGCTGATGAGCCCACCGGGGCGGGTGGTCAACAAACGCGCCTTGTCAGACAAGCTGTCCGGTTTTGACGAGTCGCTTGGCGACAACGCTTTAGAAGCCTTCATCTCCCGATTACGCAAAAAGCTGGTCCGAAGCGGGGCCAGCATCCGCACCCTGCGTGGTTTGGGTTATGTGATTGAACCGGTGATTGGCGATGACGACTGACACAACCTACCCCGCGCCAACGGCCAGCAAACTGTCTTTGCGTGCGCGCTTGGTTAACCACGTGCTGTGGCCGCTGGCCTTGACCTGGGTGTTGGGCACGTCCATGACGGTGGGTGCGGCTTATTATTTTGCGCAGCAGGCGTTTGACCGTGCCTTGGTGGACGACGCCCACGCTTTAGCGGCCCAAGTGCGCGCCAGTCCCGATGGCCTGACGCTGGAGTTGTCTTCGCGCGAAATGGGCGCGGTCTTGTTTGACCAGAGCGAAAACGTGTTCTTTGCGGTGCAGCGCATGGACGGCTCGGTGATCGCCGGCCACCCCGGTCTTCATGCCAAATGGCCTGAGGGGCGGGCCCGCAGTTTGTTCTCCGACATCACGTATTTAGGCAAAAACTTGCGGGCTGTGGCCTTGATGCGCTCAGAGCCGGCGCCGTTCATCGTGGTGGTGGGCCAGACCAACGTCAGTCGCAACCAGCTTTTGCGAAATGTGTTGACGTACTCGGTGGTGCCCCAAATCTTCTTGCTCTTGGCCCTGACGTTTTGGTTGCGCCGCGAGATCGGGCGCGAGCTGCTGCCCTTGAACGCCTTGGAAACTTCGGTCGGCCAGCGCGATGCGCAGGACCTGAACCCGGTGCCGGTGTCCGCGAGTTCTCGTGACATTGAACACCTGGGGCTGGCCATCAATGCCTTGCTGTCCCGTTTGAATCACAGCTTGCAGGCGCAGCGTGAGTTCTCCGGCAATGTGGCGCATGAACTGCGCACCCCCCTGGCCGGTATTCGGGCTTTGGCCGAATACGGCCTGACCCAAGCCGACCCGCAGGTCTTGCATGAACAGTTGCACCTGGTGGCACTGTCCGAGGCGCGCGCCAGCCGGCTGGTGGAGCAACTGCTGGCGCTGGCGCTGGCCGAAGAGGCCGATGCCGGTGTGCAAACCGAGGTCGTCGATCTGGACGCCATCGTGCATGAGACCGTCTTGCGTTACATGCCGCGTGCCGACGCACTGGGCGTGGACTTGGGCGTGCAGGGTTTGGAGCAACCGGTTCTTGTAGCCGGTAACGCCGCACTGATTGAAGGGGTGCTTGGCAACTTGTTGGACAACGCTTTGCGTTATGGGCGTGCCACTCCAGGGCAGCACAGCACGGTGACGGTCAGCATCGCGCGGAGCGCTCAGGCGGTGAGTTTGTCGGTGGAAGACAACGGCCCGGGCTTGTCGTTTGAAGACCGCCGTCGCTTGTTGCAGCGCGGGGTGCGCGGCGTCGTCTCTGATCGTTTAGGTGAGGGCGCCGGACTGGGCCTGGCCATCGTCGCTAAATTTGCGCAAGTGATGAGCGCCCGGTTTGAGCTGGCTCAGGTCACGCCGGGGCCGGGCTTACGCGCCACGCTTCAGTTCCCGGCATCGTGAATGGCGCGTCAGAGTTAAAACCGTGTGCCCACCACCAGCCGCATCATGTCTTGCGAGGTGAAGTTGGTTTTAGGATCCCAGGCGGCGCGGATAAACCAACGCGGCCAATCATGGGTGACGGTCAGACCCGTGCGCTCGGTGGGCTCGTCGTCGACCAAACCACGCTTGAACAGCACATCCACTGTCAGCCGGCGCGCATCGGGCAAGGGCGTGCGGTAGATCAGGTGCAGGTGCTGCTGGTCGGGGTGCAAGCGGTTGTCACGCACCAGCTGAAACGACAGGGCCTCCAACTCTGACCAGCGCAAGCCGCCTGAGACGGTCACCATGTCATTGGGGTCAAAATTCAGGCTCAGCGCGTCGCGCAAATTGGTGCGCCCAAAGGCCAAGCCGGCAAACCAGGTTTGACCGGTCTCCACGCCCAGGCTGCCATTCCAGGCGCCGCCACTGGCCAGTTGCAGCGAAGGAATAAGCCGCACCGTGCCTTGATCTAGGGTGCGGTCCCAACCCAGCCGGGTTTGGGTGACACCTTGGGCCCATGAATCGTAGTGGGCAAGCCAGACATTCCCCGTGCTGGAGGTTTGCCGCAGATTGACGTCCATGGCCGGTCCGTTGTCGCTCAAGCCCTGGCTGAATTGGTAGTAGCCCACCGTGAGTTTGTAGCGCAGGGGCGTGTCGGTGTCGTTGCCCGGTGGCGAGTCTTGTGCCCCTGCAGTCTGTGCGGCACATAGCAAGAGCATCAGCAGGGCCAAGCGTTTCATGGGGTTTTCACAAATCTTCAATACAATCCAGCAACATGTCGTACGCGCCCCGGGGAGGCAGCCCTTTTCCCTGTGTAGCGCGATGTGTTCCCCCGCACGCTCAGGTGCGCTTCTTCAGCGTTTAAAGCGCTTACCCAATGGACATGGCTGATAGGCATGCGTGAATTTCACAAGTCGACGTGGGTTGGCGCGTTGGTGCTCATGAGTTTCCCATTTGGGTTGCAGGCGCAAACCCATTCTGCTGAAACGGAAACTTTGGGAGCCCATTATCAGCTGACCTACATCTGGCAGGCCAAGCCGGGATTTTCGGCGGCCTACAGCGGCTCTAACAGCCTGCTGGCCGAGCGCGAGTTCAGCAACACGGTGACTGCGACGGGCTATTTCGGTTGGCGTCCCTGGGCTGGCGCCGAGGTGTATTTCAACCCCGAAGTCACGCAAGGCCAAGCCTTCTCCAACTTGACCGGCGTGGGCGGCTTCACCAATGGCGAGGTGACGCGCGCTTCCAGCAGCAGCCCCCAGATTTACCGCCAGCGCTTGTTTTTGCGCCAGACCTGGAAC
>CANGMW010000097.1 GCA_947454695.1 Comamonadaceae bacterium
GCCTTCTTCCACAGCAGCGCGGGTGGCGTGCAGGGCGTCTTCCACGCGGGCTTTTTTCTCTTTCATCTCAACTTCGGTGGCAGCGCCGACCTTGATCACGGCCACACCGCCAGCCAACTTGGCCACGCGCTCTTGCAGCTTCTCGCGGTCGTAGTCGGACGTGGCTTCTTCGATTTGCACGCGCACTTGTTTGACGCGGGCTTCGATGTCAGCGGCAGCGCCGGAGCCGTCGATGATGATGGTGTTTTCTTTGCCCACTTCGATGCGCTTGGCTTGACCCAGATCGGCCAGCGTCACTTTTTCGAGGGTCAGACCCACTTCTTCAGCGATCACTTTGCCGCCGGTCAGGATGGCGATGTCTTCCAACATGGCTTTGCGACGATCGCCAAAGCCCGGGGCCTTCACAGCCACGACTTTGAGGATGCCGCGAATGGTGTTGACCACCAGCGTGGCCAAAGCCTCGCCTTCGACGTCTTCAGCAATGATCAAGAGCGGACGGCCAGCCTTGGCGACTTGCTCGAGTACGGGCAGCAGGTCACGGATGTTGCTGATCTTTTTATCGCACAGCAGAACAAAGGGGTTGTCCAGCAACGCGGCTTGTTTTTCCGGGTTGTTGATGAAGTAGGGCGACAAGTAGCCACGGTCAAACTGCATGCCTTCGACGACGTCGAGTTCGTTTTGCAGGGACTTGCCGTCTTCCACAGTGATCACGCCTTCTTTGCCGACTTTGTCCATGGCATTGGCGATGATTTCGCCGATGCTGGTGTCGCTGTTGGCAGAGATAGAGCCGACCTGGGCGATTTCTTTGCTGGTGGTGGTGGGCTTGGAAGCTTTCTTCAGCTCGGCGATGAGGGCCGTCACGGCCTTGTCGATGCCGCGCTTCAGGTCCATCGGGTTCATGCCGGCGGCCACGTATTTCATGCCTTCGTGCACGATGGCTTGAGCCAACACGGTGGCGGTGGTGGTGCCGTCACCCGCGTTGTCAGAGGTTTTGGAAGCAACTTCCTTGACCATCTGCGCGCCCATGTTTTGCAGTTTGTCTTTGAGTTCGATCTCTTTGGCTACGGACACACCGTCCTTGGTCACGGTGGGGGCGCCGAAGGAACGCTCCAACACCACGTTACGGCCTTTGGGGCCCAGGGTGACTTTGACCGCGTTGGCCAGAATGTTCACGCCTTCAACCATGCGGTGACGGGCTTCGCCACCAAAAATTACGTCTTTAGCTGCCATGTGATGACTCCAATCTATTCAAAAAATTCTGTATTCGGACTAATTACTTCTCGACCACGGCGAAGAGGTCGTCTTCTTTCATGACCAACAGTTCGTCGCCATCGACCTTGACGGTCTGGCCGCTGTATTTGCCAAACAGGACGCGGTCGCCCACTTTGACGGACATGGCGCCGAGTTCGCCTTTGTCATTTTTCTTGCCAGGGCCTACAGCCAGGACTTCACCTTGATCAGGCTTTTCAGCAGCGCTTTCGGGGATGACGATGCCGGAGGCGGTTTTGGTTTCGTTTTCCACGCGCTTAACAATCACGCGGTCTGCCAGAGGACGCAGTTTCATCGGGAATCTCCTTCAGTTTCAAACACAACAAGAAAAAAGCACTAATAAGTTAGTGCGTGCAAACATTTGAGCCGGACTTTATTAGCACTCGCTCAAACAGAGTGCTAATGATAAGGCATTTGCGATGGATTTCAAGGGCTGCTGGAAACTGCAAGAAATTAGGCGGGTTCACAGTGGATGATGAAAATAGAAAATAAAAATTGAATTAAAAAGTAACTTAAGTAAAATCGTGAAACGATCAAAAATTTCATGATTCGCGTACTTATCAAATACCTCCGGCAAATCGTCCTGTTTGTACTATCGGGGGCGGTCTTGACGCTTTGCCCCCTGGCTTGGGCGCAGAGCGGTGCGGGGGGCTATGCGAATACCGCGGGCACGCAAAGCAGTTTGAATGTGACGGCCTATGCCTTACGTTCGGCCTACAACCTCCAAGCGATGGCGATGCATGAGAACTTGTTGGCGGATGCTGATTTGGAGGGCGGTCAAGATTTCAGTGTGGGCGTCCTGGGGCGTGATGTCAGCTTGACCGGGCAGCCGACAGCACAAAGCAGCAACCTGGTCGTGGTCGTGGGCAAACGCATCAGTCCGAATTGGCGCGTGGGGCTGTATGTAGACCAAACCATCGGAACCGAGGGCATGGACGTGGCCCATGTGTCGCAGTCTGCCAACGACCTGGGCGGCTATGGGGTGTGGACGCCTACAGACAACCCACGGGATGTGCAGGTTCGGATGTCCGTGGGGTGGAGCGGCAAAACCATGTCGGTGCAGCGCCCCGCGGGTGCGGGTGCGGAAGGCGGATGGGGGACAACGCAGCTCGAGACCGTGGGCTATCAAGTGCAGGGCAGTTGGCGGCTTGCTATGGGGAAGCGTTCAAGCTTGAGGCCCTACGCAGGCCTGCGCTATGTGCGGGTCAGTGACAAGCGCTACACCGAAACTGCGGACGTATCAACACCGCTGACGCTGGGGCCGCTGGTGCAAGAAAGTGTGGCGGTACTCGCAGGCGTGCAGGCCAACATGCCCTTGACGCAGCGTGTGTCACTGCTGGTACATCTAGGCATTGAGCAGGATCTAGCGCATCAGGGGGGTGACTACAGCGAGACCTCACAAAAAGTCGCAGGTCTGTTGCCTGTGGCACTCAACACCATCTACAACCCGACACGCGGCATGCTTGAGCTGGCCATTCAAAAAGAGGTAACACCGCTTGCCCGTGTTCATGTCGGGGTGAAATTTGCAGAGCAAGCCCATGCATCGCAAGTGGCGGTGAGCATGCTATTGGGCTGTGTGACGGGGTTTTGAAGGTGGGTTGTGCGACGCGCATGCGGCCCCGAAAGGTTGACATACATCAAGAAGCTGGGCGGTAGAGCTGCACGTGCGCGCTTGAATCGTTCAAAACAAGGCCGCGCGGTGTAGATTGCCAGGATGCACCGAAAGCGCCTCCATATCTTGCCCACGCGTGCCGTGGTGATCTTGACGGTCATCACCATCACCGTGATGGCTTTGTCCATATCTTTTCTGTTGTGGGATTTGAGGAAGCGTGAACTGGCGCATTCTCGCCAGGAGACCATCAGCCTCACGCAGATGTTCATGGCGCAGACCCAACAAAACATCGATAACCTGGATTTGGTGCTTAAAGGCGTTCAAGAACGACTAGAAACCCGCTATGGACGCCAACAAGCGCTGGACAGTTTGCCCACCCGATTACTGCTGGGCTCACGTATGGCAGGCATGCAAGAGGTCACAGCCCTGTTTCTGGTAGACCATCAGGGTTTTGTCGTGAATTCAACACGTGAATTGAATAAACCTATTGCGGTGGCTGATCGTGCTTACTTCAAAGAATTTGCCAGCAAGCACAACAGCGGTCTGTTCATTGAAAAACCCGAGCGCAGCCGGATCGACGGTCAGTGGACGATCTTTCTGGCGCGTCCCTTGACCCATGCCAATGGCACCTTCAAAGGTGTGGTGGTCGCGGCAGTGAGTGTTCAAAAATTAGGCCAGCGGTACAACATCCTTAAGTTGGATTTTGAGCGACCGATTTCCATTTACATGTTGGACGGCACCTTGCTTGCGAGCTTGCCCCATCGCGAAGGCCTGATTGGCTCCGTCGCCCCTGAAATGGCGGGCAAGCGCTTGGGCAATGTGCACGGCGTGAGCTTTGGCACCCAGCTTCGAGGAGACGGAACGCCTCAGACATTGGTGGTGGGCCGCGTAGATCAATACCCGTTGCTGGTGAGTGTGACCAACGATGAGGAAGAAACCTTGGCTTCATGGCGTGAAACCGCGATTCCCATTGGCATGGGTGCCGCGTTGGTGTGTTTACTCATATCAGCCGCCTGCATGGTGTTGGTCACCGAGCTCAAAAAGGAAGAAGCCTTGTCTTTGTCCTTGCGTGATGCCAACGACCGCTACCACCGCACCATTGATTCGGTGATGGATGCCATCGTGGCGGTGGACGAATCGCAAAATATTTTGTTCTTTAACCCGGCAGCTGAAAAAATGTTCGGGTACACGGCCAAAGACGTTATCGGTAAGCCTTTGGAGCACTTAATTCCCCATGCCTTGCGAAACGTGCACCGGCATCATGTGCAGCGCTACACCTGGTCCAACGAAGGCGCGCGCAGCATGGGTCCGCAACTCGATATCGCAGGCTTGCGTGCCGATGGGCGCGAATTTCCAATCGAGTCCACCGTGTCGCAAATGGTGATCGATGGCAAGCGTCAGTTCACCGCTGTGCTGCGTGATGTCACCGAGCGCCGCCGTGCGGAGGCTGATCTGCGCGAGATGAACCGGCAACTGCGTGCGCTGTCCACCGCCTTGCAAGATGTGCGCGAACAGGAGCGAACCCGTATCTCACGCGAACTGCATGACGATCTGGGACAACAACTCACGGGTTTGAAGCTGGACTTGTCGTGGTTGAGTAACCGCCTCAAAGACGGACGTGAATTGCCTGCTGACGTGATGGACAACATGCGTCGTCAAATGGACGACGCCATTGCATCGGTACGCCGAATTTCCACTGAATTGCGCCCATTGATTCTGGATGATTTGGGCTTTGGCGAAGCGGTGGTGTGGCAGGCCAACGAAGTGGCCAAGCGCAGCGGGCTGGACATCAGGCTAAAACTGGATGCGGCACCCTGGGTTCAACAAGGTGAATTGGCCACGGCGCTGTTTCGCATTGTTCAGGAGTCGCTCACCAACTGTGTGCGCCATGCGCAAGCAACGCATGTGGACATTGAACTCTCGGTTGATGAAAAATTTCTGCTTTTGACGGTGAGTGACAACGGGCGGGGCTTTGTCATGAACGACCAACGTGCGGGCGGCATCGGTCTGGTCAGTATGCGTGAGCGCATTGAGGCGCTGGGGGGCGTGCTCAACATCTACAGCAGTCCCGGCCAAGGCACGCGCGTTCAGGCCAAACTGTTGCGAAGCTCGCCCTTGTTAGTTGGGGAGACGACATGAAAATTGAAGTGCTGATTGCAGACGACCACGCCATCATTCGCGATGGCTTGAGAAAAATTCTCAACGACACCGAGGACTTCACGGTAGCCGCAGAGGCCGCCAACGGCAGTGCTGTGCTGGAGCAGGTGCGTGCCAGAAACTGGGGCTTGCTGGTGCTTGATTTGTCTATGCCCGGGCGCAACGGCCTGGAGCTGATCAAGCTGGTCAAGGCCGAGCGCCCCAAGCTGCCGATTTTGATTTTCAGCATGCACCCCGAAGAGCAATACGCGGTGCGCGCCATCCATGCCGGTGCCAGTGGGTATTTTTCAAAAGAGGGGGACAGTGACCTCATCGTGGCGGCCATGCGCAAGGTGGCCCACGGCGGGGTGTTCATCAGCCAAAAAGTCGCGGAGCTGCTGGCCACCACAGCCTCACGTCAGGTGGACAGTCCGCCGCACACGCTGCTGACCGACCGCGAATACGATATTTTTTGCCGCATTGTGCGCGGCGTGAGCTTGACCGAGATAGCCGACAAACTGTCCTTGAGCATCAAGACTGTCAGCACGCACAAATCACACATCTTGACCAAGATGAACCTCAGCAGCAATGTGGACCTGGCGCGCTACGCCATGGAACACAAGCTGCTCGATACCAGCCACGACTAGGGCGACTCCTAGCGGGCATAGGAATAGTCCTATGCCCAGATTCATCCCGCGCCTATATCCAGCAGGCGCTGCGTTGCGCAAAATCTTCCCAAGACTTCGGCAATCCCTGCCGCAGATAGGTTTCTAGCAACGTACCAAAGGTGAAAACATGAAAATTAACCTGATCACCGCCACGCTGGCCAGTGTTGTCCTGATGTCGGCTACGGCTTCTTTTGCAGCGGTTGACGCTGAAGCGGCCAAGAATTTGGCGAAACAAAACAATTGCTTCAAGTGCCACGCGGTGGACAAAGACAAAGATGGTCCGTCCTACAAAAAAGTGGCTGAGAAATTCAAAGGCAAAGCCGACGCAGAAGCCAAATTGGTGAACCACATCACCTCCGGCGAAAAAGCCAAGTTTGCTGACGGCCATGAAGAGGAACACAAGATCGTGAAAACCTCGCCACCCAAAGACATGGAGCAAGTGAAAAACCTGGTCCAGTGGATTTTGGCGCAATAAGCCCCGCTGCCCAACACATCAGACAGCGCAGGAGATCACCATGACATCCCTCAAATCATTCTTAGCCGCCTGTATCTTGGGCGGCTTCGGCTTAGCCAGCCCCGTGCTGGCGGCCGACAACCAGCTGCCGGAAATGAAAACGGTGGCAGCACAGGCCAGCTCGAAAGACCTGGCGCTTAACGGCGACGCCAAGTGCACCCGTTGCCACGACGAGTCCGACAACCCCGCTTTGCTGGCGATTGGAAAAACCAAGCACGGCGTTCGCAATGATGCCCGTACCCCCACCTGTACCAGCTGCCACGGCGACAGTGACAAGCACATCAATCTGGCGGCCGGCACCCAAGAGCGCCCCCTGCCGGATCGCACCTTCACCAAAAACAGCAAGACGCCGGTGCAAGAGCGCAACGATGCTTGCCTGACTTGCCACCAGAAAGATTCCAAACGTCACCTGTGGGTGGGCAGCGCACACGAGGTCAATGGTGTGGCTTGCTCCTCTTGCCACCAGGTGCACAACGGCCACGACAAAGTGCGCGACAAACGTACCCAGGCCGAGGTCTGCTTCACTTGCCACAAGGAACAGCGCGTGCAGTTCAACAAACAATCGCACCACCCCGCCATCGAAGGCAAAGTGGCTTGCTCGGATTGCCACAACCCGCACGGCTCGGCCGGCCCCAAACTCATGAAACGCGACAGCGTGGTGGAAACCTGCTACGCCTGCCACATGGAAAAACGCGGCCCCTTCGTGCATGACCACCGGCCTGTGAGCGATGACTGCACCAACTGCCACATGCCCCACGGCACCACTGCCGACAACCTGCTCAAAGCCCGCCCGCCGCTGGTCTGCTACCAGTGCCACAGTGGCCACGGCACCCCGGGTGTGGCTGGTATTGCGCCGGTTGCCGGCACCTTCGGCAAAGTCAACACCAACATCGAACAGGCCCGTGGTTGCTTGAATTGCCATACCGAAATCCATGGCAGCAACAACCCCAACGGTGGACAGAACCTCCTGCCCCCAGCCTTCTTCTTAAGGTAATAGGAGTCCAACATGAAAACCTCAAACAGGACATTTCAAATGGCCCAGGTCGCCGCAGCCGTGCTGCTGGCCTGTGGCAGTGCACAAGCCCAGGTGAATGACGAAGTTCGCGAGGCGATCAAGCCCGAGAGCATCATGAGCATCGGCGCCGGCGGTGTGAACAATGTGCGAGACGCCAAGCGCTTTGGCCAGTACACCGGCATGAACCAGCAAGGCATGTTGCTGCTGGACTTTGACATCAACAAGCGCGATGACGGCACCGGCGTGTGGACCACCCTGACGGGTCGCAACCTCGGTCTAGAGTCCCGTGAGTTCAATGTGACCACTTCCAAACAAGGCGATTGGCGCTATGCGGTGGATTACAACGAGATGGTGCGCTACGACCCGTATGTGATCACCACCGGCATGATCGGCATGGGCACCGCCAACCCGGTGATCCAGTTGATCAACCGCCCGGTGGGCATTACCGGCGCTTGGGCCAGCGGCAACAACTATGTGGCTGATGATCCTTCACGCCCAGCCGGGCATGAAGAAGAGCTCAAGTTGCGCCGCACCGCCATTGGCTTGAGCGGTGACAAGTGGATCAACGCCGAGCTGCAGTTCGAAGTGAACTTTCGCAACGAAGACAAAAAAGGGGCCCGCATGTTTGGCCGCTCTGGTTTGCCGTCGTCGGACTCCAAATACTTTTTGAATTCGAACGGCGCATCCGGCGGCACGGCCTACACCAGCGGCGCAACCGGTGGTGGTGGCGCCATGCTGCTGATGCCCGAGGCGATTGATTCCAACATCCGCAGCATCGAAGCCAAGCTGAACTTCAACCGGGGCGACTTGGCCATTTCGGGCGGCTACTACGGTTCTTATTACACCAACCGTGTGGGCAGCATGAACCCCACCGTGCCGGGCAGCCTCAACCGTGGCGCGCTGTGGGCAACGGGCACCGATTGCGTGGGTGACACGGGTGCTTGTAATGTGCAAACCTTGGCCTCCTCCGCAGCCGCAGTGCCTCCGGACAACCAGGCGCATCAGGTGTATGTGAGTGGCACCTACAAGCTCACATCGGACACCCGCGCCAATTTCAAAATGTCTTACACCCACGCCTCGCAGGATGAGGGCTTTGTCAGCACTGGCCTGTCGCCGTCGTCAACCGCCCCGGCCAGCTTGGGTGGTGTGGTGGACACCACGCTGATCCAAGCCGGCTTGTCCAGCCGTGCCACAAAAGAATTGACGATCAATTCCAGTTTGCGCTATGAAGACCGCGTGGACCGTACACCCGTGTACGTCTACAACTACGGCTCAACGAGTCAGGCGGCTTTGAATGGGACCACCAACTGGGGATCGGGCTCACAAACCCGAACCACCGCGAAAGTGGATGGCATTTACCGCCTGCCCGACGGCTACTCTGCGCTGGTTGGCGCCGACTTTGAGCGCAAAGCCACGCCCTTGCCGCCGGCCAACTCGGCCATCGTGAACGGTCAGGTGTATTTCCGCCCGTCCACCGATGAATCCGGCGTCCATGCCGCTTTGCGCAAAGCCATGGCCGAAGACCTCAACGGCTCGGTGGGCATTGACTACAAGCAGCGTCGTGGTGGCGATGGCAGTTGGTTTACCACCACGGGAACAGCGGGCAACGCCTTGTTGAACGTGTCTCCTTCAACGCTGAACAAAGTGTTCCCGGACCTGTACATGGACCGCGATCGCCAGCGTGTTCGGGCTTCCTTGGACTGGGCTGCTTCCGAGCAGTTCTCGCTGCAAACCGTGATTGA